>JBFIHV010000079.1:0-9252 GCA_041601595.1 Amylibacter sp.
CGCATATCGGTCAGGTCGGCGCGATGGTCGACGCGATCCGCGAGGTCATTCCGAACGCCAAGCTGATCTATAACAACTCGCCGTCGTTCAACTGGACGCTCAACTTCCGCCAACAGGTCTTCGACGCATGGGTCGAAGAGGGCAAGGACGTTTCCGGCTATGACCGCGCCAGGCTGATGTCGGTCGACTATGACGCCAGCGCTCTGGCGCGCGAGGCCGACAACCGCATCCGGACCTTTCAGGCCGATGCGGCGCGCGAGGCGGGCGTCTTCCACCACCTGATCACCCTGCCGACCTATCACACCGCCGCCCTGTCCACGGACAATCTGGCGCGGGAATATTTCGGCGATCAGGGCATGCTGGGTTACGTTGCCAACGTCCAGCGTCAGGAAATCCGTCAGGGCATCGCCTGCGTCAAGCACCAGAACATGGCGGGGTCCGATCTGGGCGACGACCACAAGGAGTATTTTGCCGGCGAAGCGGCGCTGAAAGCGTCGGGCAAGGACAACACGATGAACCAGTTTAGCTAGGGTCTCTCCGTGACCTTGCTAAGACACCCTCCCGGGCGACCGGGGGGGTGCTTTGGTGTCAGGCGAAGCGGGCCAGCGCCATATCGAACACCGCACGGTCGACATTCCCGCCGGTGACGACCGCGATGGCGGTGGGCAGGTTCAGGTCCCGCCCGCGAAACAGGGCGGCGGCGAGGCTGACCGCGCCGCCGGGTTCCAGCACGATCTTGAGATGCTCATAGGCCAGCGCCATGGCGTGCAGCGCCTCGTCCTCGCTGACCGCGAGGCCCGCACCGCACAGACGTCTCAGGATCGGAAACGTCAGCTTACCGGGGCTCGGCGTCAGGATCGCATCGCAAAGCGAGCCCGACATGCGTTCGTTGCGCTCGATCCTGCCGGACACGAGCGACCGCGCCACGTCGTCGAAGCCCTCGGGTTCGCAGGTCCGCGCAATCATGGCGGGCGCGTGTTTTTCCAGCGCCAGTGCGATGCCCGAGGTCAGGCCGCCGCCGCCGCAACAGACCAGAACCTCGGCGCGGTTGACGCCGAGGAAGGCGGCCTGTTCGACAAGCTCCAGCCCGACCGTGCCTTGCCCCGCGATCACCTCTTCGTCGTCGAAGGGCTGGATCAGGGTCAGGCCCCGCTCGCCGTTCGCGCGGTCCGCGACGGAGACGCGGTCCTCTGAGGCGCGGTCGTACAGCACGACCTCCGCGCCCAGCCTGCGGGTGTTCGCGATCTTCACCTTCGGCGCGTCCGACGGCATGACGATCACGGCGGTGACACCGAGTTTCTTGGCGGCCAGCGCCACGCCCTGCGCGTGGTTGCCCGACGAAAACGCGATGACGCCGCGGGATTTCTGTTCCTCCGACAGGGCGGTGACTGCCGACCACCCGCCGCGAAACTTGAACGACCCGGTCTTTTGCAGGCACTCGGCCTTGACCAGAACCTGCCGTCCGGCCAGTTCGTCCAGAAACGGCGATGACAACAACGGCGTGACGGTGGCATGGCCGCGCAGGCGGGCTGCTGCTGCCTCTATTCTCTGGATATCGGTCATGTGACTGCTTTCAGGAATTTGGCCAGCGCGTCCAGGCTTTCGGGTTCGTCCAGAAAGGGGACGTGGCCACGGTCCGCGACCTCGGCAAAGATCATGTCGGGCCTGCGGCGGCGCATTTCGGCGACGGTTTCGCGCGACAGAAGGTTGGAATTCACGCCGCGCGACAGGCCCAGCGGCAAGTCCCCGAGGGCATCGAACCAGGGCCACATATCCAGCGCGTTGCCGTGGCTGGTCGCCTCGACGGCATCGCGCAGTCGCGGGTCATAGCGCAGGTGCAGGCCGTCGGGTTTCTCGATCCAGCGGTGTTGCGCCTCGGTCAGCCAACGCTCCGGCGGGACATTGGCGAACCCGCGCGAGGCTTCGGGCAGGGCGGCGGCGGCCTCTGCAATGGTCCGCCATTCCGGCCGCTTTCCGAGAAAGCCCATGATGTGGTCCAGACCGGCGGTTTCCAGTACCGGCCCGATGTCGTTCAGGAACACGCCCAGCAGGCGATGCTTGCTGGTCGTGGCCAGACCCATCGAGATCAGCCCGCCGCGGGACGTTCCGAGGACCGCGACCTTTTCCAGTTCCAGATGGTTGAGCAACTCGATGACATCGGTGCCTTCGCGGACAAGATTGTAATTCGCGAACACCGGATCATACGCCGAATTGCCGCGCCCGCGGTAATCCAGCCGGATCAGGCGGACGTCCTTCAGGTGTGGGCGGATATAGTCAAAATCGCTGCCGTTCCGCGACAGGCCCGACAGGCAGAGCAGGGGCAGGCCGGCGCCTTCGTCCTCGTAGGCCAGCGACAGACCGTCCGAGGTTGCGAAATACCGTGTCACAGCGTGCTTGCCAGTTCCGGGACCGATGTCAGGTCTGTGATCACGGTCTGCGGTGTCCACGGCAGGCGGTCCATCGGGTCGCCGGCGCGGTTGACCCACACGGTCTGAAAACCGAAACCGGCTGCGCCCGCCGCGTCCCATCCGTTGGAGGATACGAACAGAACCTCTTTCGGCGAGCAGCCAAAGGTCTTGCCGACCAGTTCATAGACCGAGCGATGCGGCTTGAACACGCCGACGGATTCGACGCTCAGAACGGCGTCCAGCAGGTCGTTCAATTCGGCGCGGTCGACAGCGCCCTCCAGCATGGCGGGGGAGCCGTTCGACAGGATCGCGACGGTTTTTCCCTGCTCTTTCAGGTTGGTCAGAACCTCTGGGACTTCCGGATAGGCCTGAAGCTCCCAGTACAGCGCCAGCAGCGTTTCGCGCAAGACCTCGTCACCCGACAGGCCCGAGGCCTCCAGCGCATAGTCCAGACCGTCCTGAGTGACCTGCCAGAAATCCGCATGCGCGCCGGTGATGGCCCGCAGCCAGGTGTATTGCAACTGTTTCAGCCGCCAGTCGTTCGACAGCTTCGCCGCGTGTCTGGCGAAGTCCTCGCGCCCCGGCTGCCCGGCCAGTTCGCGCGCGGCCGAGGCCACATCGAACAAGGTGCCGTAGGCGTCGAAAACACAGGTGGTGATTGGCATGAGAGTCTCCTTCGCCGCACGATTGCACAGAATATCGCGGCTTTGAAGCCTTCCGTTCCTTGAGATACGGTCCCTAGAGGTTTTCCGGCTGGGCCATGCCCAGAACGTGATACCCACCGTCGACACAGATGATCTCTCCGGTCGTGAATTCACCGTAATCGGATGCCAGATAGACCGCCGTGCCGCCGACAGACTCCAGCGTCGCGTTGGAGCGCAGCGGCGCGTTCGCCTCGGTGGCGCGATAGGTCTTGCGCGCGCCGCCGATCGCGGCGCCTGCCAGCGTGCGCATCGGGCCGGGGCTGATCGCGTTGACGCGGATGCCCTGCGGACCGAGGTCGTTCGCCAGATAGCGCACCGTGCTTTCCAGCGCCGCCTTGGCCACGCCCATCACGTTGTAATAGGGCGTCACGCGGTTCGAGCCCTGAAAGGTCAGGGTCAGGATGGTGCCGCCATTCGTCATCAACGGAGCCGCGCGGCGCGCCACTTCGATCAGCGAATAGCAGGAAATATCCATCGTATTGGCGAAATTCGCGCGGCTGGTGTTCACGAAGCGGCCGGTCAACTCGTCCTTGTTGGAATAGGCGATGGCATGGACCAGAAAATCCATGCTGCCCCATTCCTTTTCGATAGTGCCGAACACGTTGTCGAGCGAGGCGTCGTTCTGAACATCGGCCTCGACGACCAGCTTGGAGCCAAGGCTCTCGGCCAGCGGCTGAACCCGCTTGCCAAAGCCCTCGCCCTGAAAGGTGAACGCCAGTTCAGCGCCGTTGGCGGCCAGTTCCCGCGCGATGCCCCAGGCGATGGACTTGTCATTGGCGACGCCCATCACCAGCCCGCGCTTGCCCTTCATCAGTTCCGACATCATTTTCATCCGTGGTACTTGCTCATGGCGAGTGTAGCATTGGTGCCGCCGAATCCGAAGCTGTTCGACAGGACCGTGTCCAGACCGGCATTGTCGATGCGCTTGGTGGCAATCTCTGACGGATCGAGCGCCGGGTCGAGGTCGAAGACATTCGCCGAGGCCGTGACGAAATCGTGCTGCATCATGATCAGGCAATAGATCGCCTCCTGCACGCCGGTGGCGCCCAGAGAGTGGCCGGTCAGCGATTTGGTCGAGCTGATGACCGGCGTGCTGCCCTTGCCGAAGACGCGGCGCACGGCCTCGACCTCGGTGACGTCGCCGGCGGGCGTCGAAGTGCCGTGGGCATTGATGTAGTCGACCTTGCGTTCGCCCAGCGTGGAAATCGCCAGTTTCATCGAGCGTTCGCCGCCCTCGCCGGAAGGCGCCACCATGTCGTAGCCGTCCGAGGTCGCGCCGTAGCCTGTGACCTCGGCATAGATTTTCGCGCCGCGGGCCTTGGCGTGCTCCAGTTCCTCCAGAACCACCACGCCGCCGCCACCGGCGATGACAAACCCGTCGCGGTTGGCGTCGAAGGCGCGCGAGGCTCTCTCGGGCGTGTCGTTGTATTTCGAGGACATCGCGCCCATCGCGTCGAACAGGCAGGACAGGGTCCAGTCCAGTTCCTCGCCGCCGCCGGCGAAGACGATATCCTGCTTGCCGAACTGAATCTGCTCGACGCCGTTGCCGATGCAATGCGCGGATGTGGAGCAGGCAGACGTGATGGAATAGTTCACGCCGCGGATCTTGAACGGGGTCGCAAGGCAGGCGGAGTTGGTCGAGGACATGCCGCGCGTCACCATGAAGGGACCCATGCGTTTCGGCGAGCCCTTCTCGATGACGATCTTGTGCGCCTGGAACAGGTTGACGGTCGAAGGTCCGCCGGACCCCATCACCAGACCGGTGCGGTCGTTGGAGACGTCGCTGTCCTCCAGCCCGCTGTCGGCGATCGCCTGTTCCATCGCCAGAAAGTTATACGCCGCGCCATTGCCCATGAACCGCATGTTGCGCTTGTCGATATGTTCGGCGGGATCGATTTTCGGCATGCCGTGTATCTGGCTGCGGAACCCGTGCTCGACGTAATCCGGCGCGGCCACGATGCCCGATTTTCCTTCTTTCAGAGATGTTGTCACCTCCTCCACATTGTTGCCAATGGATGAGATGATACCGATACCGGTAATGACGACACGACGCATATGTATATCCCTTGCGTTTGGAAGAATTGGGTGGGCTAGTCGTTGGACAGGCCGACTTTCATATCTGTTGTAGTGTAGACATGCTCGCCGTCCGCGAACATCTTGCCGTTTGCGCGGCCCAGCTTCAGCTTGTTGCGGTCGATCACGCGGGTGAAATCCACCTCGTATCTGACAAGCTTGGTCTTGGGTGTCACCATTCCGGTGAATTTCACTTCACCGACGCCCAGCGCCATGCCGCGGCCTGTCATGCCGCGCCAGCCGAGGTTGAAGCCGGTCAGTTGCCACAGGGCGTCCAGACCCAAACAGCCGGGCATGATCGGATTGCCGATGAAGTGGCAGGGGAAAAACCAGAGGTCGGGATGGATGTCCAGCTCGGCCACGACGTGGCCCTGTCCGTGCTCGCCGCCATCGGCGGAAATCTCGGTGATCCGATCCATCATCAGCATCGGCGGAGCAGGCAACTGCGCATTCCCCGGGCCGAACATTTCGCCGCGTGCGCATTGCAACAGGCCGTCGTAATCGATGCTGCTTGGTCTTTCCGTCATAATTCACTGCTCCCTGGAAATCGCGATCTGTCGCATGTCAGTAACATTTGCAGTTTCCGGCTTGCAATAGCCAACGTCAAGCGCGGCGATTGCGCAAAATACAGTTTTGGTTTGAATTTGCGCGCCGTACGTTCCATAATTATAATAATTCTAAATGTAGTGACTTTCCGTCGAGAGGAGTGCGCGGATCATGAATGAGGCCCAGAAGCGTGGCAGAGACTGGCTGATCGCCGGAAACGTGCGCCCGACGCGTCAGAGGCTGGCGTTGGCGCAACTGCTGGTCGGTGACGGCAAGAACCGTCATGTCTGTGCCGAGAGCCTGCATGCCGCGGCGGCCTCGGGGCCCGAGGCGGTGTCGCTGGCGACGGTTTACAACACATTGCGCACTTTTTGCGAGGCCGGTTTGCTGAGCGAAATCACCGTGGACGGGAACAAGTCGTATTTCGATACACGGACAGACGAACACCCCCACTACTATTGGGAAGACGACTCCAGGCTGACCGATGCGCCGAAATCGGCAGTGAAATTCGAGTCGGTCGCCGAAGCGCCGGAGGGTATGGAGATATCGCGAGTGGATGTTGTGATACGGTTGCGGGCAAAATGTTGAGGACGACACATCCGGCAGTTGCAAAGCGGGGCAAACGCTCCTAGTGTTGATCCGTGAAGGTTGTGAATTTTAAAGAATATTTCGTACCTAGTGCAACGATTACCGTGGGTTTTACATGGATTCATTTGTGGAAAACAGTGAACGATCTATCGATCTGGTTGAAATTACGGCTAAGATTGTTGCGTGCCACGTCTCGAATAACAAAGTTGAAACCGCGGAACTGCCGCGACTGATAGATATGGTCTATGGCAAGCTCAGCGACCTTTCAAACCGTCATTCGAGCGCGCAGCAGGAGCTTCGACCCGCTGTGCCGATCGAGGAGTCCGTCACGCGAGACCACATCATCTGCCTCGAGGACGGCCGGCGGTTCAAGATGCTCAAGAAGCACCTGAAGGCGCGTTACGACATGACGCCGGAAGAGTATCGCGCGAAATGGAACCTCCCGGCCGACTATCCGATGGTGGCGCCGAGTTATACCGCCAAGCGCCAGCGTCTGGCGCGCGAAAGCGGTCTGGGCAAGAACCGCAAGTAGTTTCCGTTCCTGATACATTGCGAAGCCCGGCTTCAGGGTGTAGAGGGGCTTCTGGAAACCGACGTCCGTCCCGAAAGCAAGATCATGTCCGACCCGAAAAAGCTGTTTGTCAAAACCTATGGCTGCCAGATGAATGTCTATGACAGCGAGCGCATGGTCTCGGCGCTCGGCGCGGCGGGCTATGAGCAAGTGGATACGGCGGAGGATGCCGACATGATCCTGCTGAACACCTGCCATATCCGCGAGAAAGCCGCCGAAAAGATCTATTCCGAACTTGGCCGATACCGTCCGCTGAAAAACGCGAAACCCGATCTGAAGATCGGCGTCGCGGGCTGCGTGGCGCAGGCCGAGGGCGAAGAGATCATCCGCCGCCAGCCGATGGTCGATCTGGTGGTCGGGCCGCAGTCCTATCACCGCCTGCCCGAAATGATCGCCCGAACCGGAAACGGCGTCGGTCTGGTGGATACGGAGTTTCCGGAAGAGGACAAGTTCGACCACCTGCCGCAGGCGCCCAAATCGAAACGGGCTCCGTCGGCTTTTCTGACGGTGCAGGAAGGCTGCGACAAGTTCTGCGCCTTCTGCGTCGTACCCTATACCCGGGGGGCGGAGGTTTCGCGTCCGGCGCAGAAGATCATCGACGAAGCGATCGGCCTGACCGAACGCGGCGTGCGCGATATCACGCTCTTGGGCCAGAACGTCAACGCCTATCACGGGCCGGGGCCGGATGGCGAGGACTGGACGCTGGCGCGCCTGATCCGCGAACTGGCCAGGATCGACGACCTGTGGCGCATCCGGTTCACGACCTCGCACCCGAACGACATGGACGACGACCTGATCGCGGCGCACGGGGATCTGGACAAGCTGATGCCCTATCTGCACCTGCCGGTGCAGTCGGGATCGGACAAGATCCTGAAGGCGATGAACCGCAAGCACACGGCGGCGAGCTATCTGAAGGTGCTGGAGCGCATCCGCGCCGTGCGGCCGGATATCGCCCTGTCGGGTGACTTCATCGTCGGATTTCCGGAAGAGACCGAAGAGGACTTCCAGGCGACGCTGGACCTGTGCGAACAGGTAAAATACGCGCAGGCCTATTCGTTCAAATATTCCACGCGTCCGGGCACGCCCGCCGCCGACCGGCCGCAGGTCGACGAGGACGTCAAGACCGAGCGTCTGGCGCGGCTTCAGGCGCTGTTGGCGAAGCACCAGCGGGAGTTCCTGCAAAACTTGGTCGGCAAGACCATTCCGGTGCTGCTGGAACGCCCCGGCCGGCTGGACGGCCAGTTGGTCGGACGCTCGGAATACCTGTGGCCGGTGCATGTCATGGCCGATGCCGGGCTGACCGGACAGATCGTTAACGTGCGGGTGCAGGGCGCGGACACAAATTCGCTGTCGGCGGTTCTGGCCTAGCGCAAGGCAACACAATCATGCGATCCGCCGCGCTTTTTTGAATTGTTCAAGAGTTTTGCTTGAAGCTGTCACATGCTTCTGGCAACGTGATATGCAAGCATCAGCCAACGGAGAATTTTTTGGCGCCCACCGCCCTTAACACCCCGACAGCGACAGAACTTCACCCCGAAGTCCTGATCAGTTTTCCCGACAATCGGCTGCTGATTGATCTGTGTGGCGAATTCGACCGGAATCTTGCTCAAATCGAGGCCGCGCTGGGCGTGCAGATCCTGCGCCGCGGCAACGAACTTGCCGTGATCGGCGAGACCGACGCGGCGGCCCGCGCCGCAGAGACCCTGCGCGCGATCTATGCCCGGCTGGAGCAGGGGCGATCCGCCGAACCCGGCGACGTCGATGCCGCGATCCGCATGGGCGGGTCCGAGGATGGCACCGGTTCGCATTCCGGCGATCAGCTCGAGATGTTCAAGGGCGGTCACGTTGAAATCCGGACGCGCAAGAAAACCGTCGAGCCGCGCACCATCACGCAAAAGAAATACGCCCAGCAACTGTTCCAGAACGAGCTGGTCTTCGGTCTGGGGCCCGCGGGGACCGGCAAGACCTATCTGGCGGTCGCGGTGGGCGTGTCGATGATGATCGAGGGCAATGTGGACCGGATGATCCTGTCGCGACCGGCGGTCGAGGCGGGCGAGCGGCTCGGCTTTCTGCCCGGCGACATGAAGGACAAGGTCGATCCCTACATGCAGCCGCTCTATGATGCACTGAACGATTTCCTGCCGTCGAAACAGGTCGCCAAGCTGATCGAGGACAAGCGCATCGAGATCGCGCCGCTGGCCTTCATGCGCGGGCGGACGCTTTCGAATGCCTTCGTCGTGCTGGACGAGGCGCAGAACGCGACCACGATGCAGATGAAGATGTTCCTGACCCGGATGGGCGAAGGTTCGCGCATGGCGATCACCGGCGACATGACGCAGGTCGACCTGCCGCGCGGCGTTAC
>JBFIHV010000080.1:0-9212 GCA_041601595.1 Amylibacter sp.
ACGATCAAGGGTGCGGCGCTGGTCATGGGCGGGCGGATCAGGGACACCGCTGGCCGCAAGGCGCTGAAATCTATCACCCTGACCAGCGGGCTGACCCTGCCGGTCGATTGTCTGGCCGTATCGGGCGGCTGGTCGCCGAATGTCCACCTGACCTGCCATCTGGGCAACCGGCCGCTGTGGGACGAAGAAATCGCAGCCTTCGTACCGGGCAGCACATTACCGGCCGGCATGTCGGTCGCGGGCGCCGCAAACGGCGATATGACACTGGCGTCCGCGCTGAAATCAGGTGTGGCCGCGGCCAAGGCCGCCGTTCAGGACCTGGGCCTGCCCGCCGCGAAAACCAAAGCGCCTGTCGCGGATGATGAAACCTTCGCAATCACGCCTTTCTGGCATGTTTCCACCCCGAAACGGGCCTGGGTGGACCTGCAGAACGATGTCACCACCAAGGACATCAGGCAGGCGCAGCGCGAAGGTTTTCAGGCGGTCGAGCATCTGAAGCGCTATACCACGCTGGGCATGGCGACGGATCAGGGCAAGACGTCCAACGTGCTCGGCCTCGCCATCATGGCCGAGGCCAGCGACAAGACCATTCCCGAAACCGGCACGACCGTATTCCGCCCTCCGTTTACACCGGTCACGCTCGGGGCCTTTGCCGGCAGCGCGAGGGGCAGGAGCTTCCGCCCGACACGCCGCCCGCCCAGCCACAACTGGGCAACGGAACAGGGCGCGCAGTTCGTCGAAACCGGGCTTTGGCTGCGGGCGCAATGGTATCCCCGGCCAGGAGAGGCGCACTGGCGCGAAAGCGTCGACCGCGAAGTGCGCAAGACCCGCGCCTCGGTCGGGATTTGCGATGTGTCCACACTCGGCAAGATCGACGTTCAGGGGCGCGATGCGGCGGCCTTCCTGAACAAGGTCTACGCCAACGGCTTCGCCAAACTGGCGGTCGGCAGGGTTCGCTATGGCATCATGCTGCGCGAGGACGGCATCTGTTACGACGACGGAACCACGGCGCGGATGGCGGAAAACCATTTTGTCATGACGACGACAACCGCCAATGCCGGACTGGTCTATCAGCGCCTCGAATTCGCGCGGCAGTGCCTGTGGCCCGATCTGGACGTGCACCTGATTTCCGTCACCGACGGTTGGGCGCAATATGCCGTTGCCGGACCGAATTCGCGCAGGCTTCTGCGGAAAATCGTGGACGAGGGTCACGACATTTCCGACGAAGCCTTTCCGTTCATGGCCTGCGGCGCCGTTTCCGTCTGCGGCGGCAAACCGGCGCGGCTGTTCCGGATCTCTTTTTCCGGCGAACGGGCTTACGAGATCGCCGTGCCCGCGCGGTTCGGCGACGCCCTGGTCCGCGCCTTGATGCAGGCAGGCGAAGAATTCGGGGTAACGCCCTACGGCACGGAAGCCCTGGGCGTCATGCGTATCGAAAAAGGCCATGCCGCCGGCAACGAGTTGAACGGGCAGACCACGGCGCTGAACCTCTGCATGGACGCAATGGTTTCGACGAAAAAGGACAGCATCGGCAGCACCTTGCGAAACAGGCAAGGACTGCGGAGCGACGACGCCCTGCAACTGGTCGGGATAAAGCCGGTGAAGCCTGCTGACAAACTGTCGGCGGGCGCGCATTTTCTGGATATCGGCGCGGCCGCGAAAACGGAAAACGATCTGGGCTGGATGACATCCGTGGCCTATTCGCCGACGATGGGCCATTATATCGGGCTGGGCTTCGTCAAATTCGGCCACATCAGGCAGGGCGAGGTCATCCGCGCCTGGGACGGGTTGCGGGGAACGGATGTGGAGGTCGAGATCACGTCGCCGCATTTCTACGATCCCGACGGAGGGCTTCAGCGTGGCTGATTACACACTCTACGGCACATCCGCCCTCGGGGGCTACAACCGCGATTTCGAGGGCGCGGCCCTGAAAGAGGTCACGGGCCTCGGCATCGTCTCGGTCGCTGTGCCTCTGGACGGCAGGCCGGCGCTGGCCGCTGCCGTCAAATCCGCCCTTGGCTGCGCCTTGCCGAAGCCCGCGATGTCGGTTCTGTCAAAAGACAAGACGGCGCGGCTGGTTTCGACGCAGGCAGACCAGTTTTTCGTGCTGTTCGACCATGAAGAACCCGATACCGCCGAGCATGTCGCCGGTCTTCTGGGCGACGCCGGATATTACACCGACCAGACCGACAACTGGGTGACGCTGGCTTTGTCCGGACCCTTGGCGCGCAGCGCGCTGGAGCGAATTTGTCCGGTCGACCTGGCGCCGGAGGTCTTCATGGTGAACGCATCCGCCCGCACCGTGATGCACCATCTCGGCACGCTGATCCTGCGCACCGGAGAGCGAGACTACCTGCTGATGTCGGCGCGATCCTCTGCCCTGTCCTTTCTGCATGTCATCGAGACGGCGGTCGAGAACGTATCCTGACATCTTGTGAAGGCGGTGGACCTGTGCCGTCACGTAACCGCGTGATTTTTCAAATTAACTTTGCTAAACTCGATCAAAATCAAGGGGAACGACATGCTTCTGGCGATCAAGGTTTTTCATTTTATCGGTTTGGCGCTGCTGTTGGGCGGCGGGGTCTGCAACGGCGTGCTGCTGAACAAGGCGGGCACCGGCGACGATGCGGCCAAAAGCGCGCTGCGCAGCGCGTCGCGCCGGGTCGGCCAGATCAGCTTTATCGGCCTGCTGATCCTCTGGGGCACCGGGGTCTACATGGTGTCCAACGGTTACGGCGGCTGGACGGAGTTCCCGACCCTGTTCTGGGGTAAAATGGTTGCGGTCGTGATCCTGTCGGTCGCTGCCGTTGCCGCGCAGATGTATTCGCTCATGGCGATTTTCAGCGGCAGCCGCACGCCGCGGGAAAAAGTGATCCGGCTGACGGCGATCACCACCCTGCTGACGCTTGTGGCGCTGCTGTTCGCGGTCTGGGCTTTTGACGGCGGACGTGAGGAACCTACGGCGGACATGCCTGCGCTGACACCTGAAACGGCACCGGAAACGGCACCGGCGGCGGACATACCGGCAGAGGAACCAGCCGCGGCGCCATCAGAAGACCTGCCAGCGGAGCCGCCAGCGGACATGCCATCAGATCTGCCAGCGGAGCCTTCGGCGAGCTAGAACTCCTCGACCTCCAGCACGCCGCCGATATGCTTGATCGCGCCCTTGACCTGCGGGTTCAGCGGGTATTCACCGGTCAGCGCGACCTCGACCTCGCCGGGCAGGTCGGGGTGGCTGAGCACCAGATGCACGGGGCCCCTGCCCTTTAGCCGCCCGTCCTTCTCCAGTTCGGCCAGACGGGTGGCGATCGACTGGATCGCGCCCTCGTCGTTGACATAGACCTTCAGCCCCATCGCGGCGGCATCGGCCACCATGTCGTCGACCGCCTGCACGCCGCGCGCCAGCAGCTTCAGCTGTTCCGACTCGAACGTCGCCTCGACCGCCAGCACCACGTTCTGGCCGGGCTCCAGCAGATCGCGGTATTTCTCCAGCGTGTCGGAAAACACGGTCACTTCGTAGAGCCCGGTCGGATCGCTGAGCTGCACGAAAGCAAAGCGGTTGCCGCGCGCCGATTTCCGTTCCTGCTTGCTGGCGACCGAGCCGGCGATTTTGGTTGCCACCGTTCCGCCCTGAACTTTCTGTTCCAGTTCGGCCAGGGTCAGCACGTTCTTGCGCTTCAGCGGCCCCAGATAATCATCCAGCGGATGGCCCGACAGATAGAAGCCAACCGCCATGTGCTCCTCGCGCAACCGCTCGGTCGGCAACCAGTCCTCGGGCATCGGAAGACGCGGCGCGGGCAGGTCCTCGCCGGCATCGCCGAACAGGCCGCCCTGTGCGGATTGCCTTTCCGAGTGCGTTGCGGCGGAATAACCGACCAGCGCATCGACGCTGGCGAAAACCTTGCGCCGGTTGCCGTCAAGCTGATCGAAAGCGCCCGACCGCGCCAGCATTTCCACCGGCCGCTTGCCGACCCGTTTCAGATCGACCCGCCGCGCAAAGTCGAACAGCTCCTTGAACGGTCCGTCCTTGCGCGCATCGGTGATCAGGCGCATGGCCTCGACGCCGACGTTTTTCAGCCCGCCCAACGCATAGACCAGCTTGCCGTCACGCACGCTGAACGTCGCCTCGGACCGGTTGACGCAGGGCGGAACCAGTTCGATGCCCAGCCGGTCGACCTCTTGTTTATAGACGTTGAGCTTGTCGGTCAGATGCATGTCGCAGTTCATCACCGCGGCCATGAACTCGACGGGATAATTCGCCTTGAGCCAGCCGGTCTGATAGCTGACAACGGCATAGGCCGCCGCGTGCGATTTGTTGAACCCGTAATTGGCGAATTTGTCGAGCAGGTCCCAGACCTCTTTCGCCTTCTTCTCGTCCACGCCGTTCTCGGCCGCGCCCTTCAGGAATTTCGGCTTTTCCTCGTCCATCGCCGCCTGGATCTTCTTACCCATCGCGCGGCGCAGCAGGTCGGCGCCGCCCAGCGAATAGCCGGCCATGTCCTGCGCGATCTGCATCACCTGTTCCTGATAGACGATGATGCCCTGCGTTTCGTCGAGGATATGGTCGATCGACGGGTGGATGCCCTCGCGTTCCGCCAGACCGTTCTTGACGTCGCAGTATTTCGGGATGTTCTCCATCGGGCCGGGGCGATACAGCGCCACCAGCGCCACGATGTCCTCGATACAGGTCGGTTTCATGCGCCTGAGCGCATCCATCATGCCGGAGCTTTCCACCTGGAACACGGCGACAGTCTTGGCCGAGGCATAGAGCTGATAGGTCGCCTCGTCGTCCAGCGGGATCGCCCCGATATCGACCTCCACCCCGCGCAATTTCAGCAGGTCGAGCGCGTTCTGGATCACCGTCAGCGTCTTCAGACCGAGGAAGTCGAACTTCACCAGACCGGCCTGTTCCACCCATTTCATGTTGAACTGGGTCGCGGGCATGTCGGACCGCGGGTCCTGATAGAGCGGCACCAGCTCGTCCAGCGGGCGGTCGCCGATCACCACACCGGCAGCGTGGGTCGAGGCGTTGCGCAGCAGCCCCTCCACCTTCTGGGCATAGTCGAGCATCCGCTTGACCACTTCCTCGGAATTGGCCATTTCGCGCAGGCGCGGCTCGTCGGCCAGCGCCTTTTCAATGCTGACCGGCTTGACGCCCTCAACCGGGATCAATTTCGACAGGCGGTCGACCTGTCCGTAGGGCATCTGCAAGACGCGGCCCACGTCGCGCACAGCCGCCTTGGACAGGAGCGCTCCGAAGGTGATGATCTGGGCCACCTTCTCGCGGCCGTATTTCTCCTGCACATAGGCGATCACCTCTTCGCGCCGGTCCATGCAGAAGTCGATATCGAAGTCGGGCATCGAGACCCGTTCCGGGTTCAGGAACCGCTCGAACAGCAGCGAATAGCGCAACGGGTCCAGATCGGTGATGGTCAGCGCATAGGCGACCAACGACCCCGCGCCCGACCCCCGCCCCGGACCGACCGGAATGTCGCGGTCCTTGGCCCATTTGATGAAGTCGGCAACGATCAGGAAATAGCCGGGGAAGCCCATGCCCTCGATAATGCCCAGTTCGAAGTCCAGACGCGCCTCGTATTCCTCGACGCTGGCGGCATGCGGGATCACGGCCAGACGGTCCTTCAGTCCGGCCTTGGCCTGACGGCGCAATTCCTCGACCTCGTCATCGGCGAACCTCGGCAGAATCGGGTCGCGGGTAGAGGCTTTGAAGGCACAGCGTTTCGCGATCTCGACCGTGTTTTCGATGGCCTCCGGCAGGTCGGCGAAAAGCTTCGCCATCTCGTCCTGCGACTTGAAGTAGTACTCCGGCGTCAACCGGCGGCGCGGTTGCTGCTGATCGACATAGGCGCCATCGGCGATGCAGATCAGCGCGTCATGGGCGGCATACATCTCGCGGTTTGGAAAATAGACGTCATTCGTGGCGACCAGCGGCAGGTTCATGGCATAGGCCATCTCGACGAAGGCGCGCTCTGTCGCGGCTTCTTCCGCCGTGTGTTTCGCGCCCTCGCTGCCGTGGCGGTGCAATTCGATATACAGGCGCTCCGGAAACATCGTCGCCAACTGCCCGACCAGCGCACGGGCAGCGTCCATCTGGCCGTCGCGGATCAATTGGCCGACGGGGCCCAGCGCGCCGCCGGACAGGCAGATCAGCCCGTCGCTGTGGGACGCAATATCCGGCAGCGTGACATGCGGCAACTCGGCTCCCGCCTCCAGGAACGCGTGCGAGCTGAGCTTCATCAGGTTGCGGTAGCCGGCCTCCGACTGCGCCAGCAGGACCAGCGGAAGGGGTTTCGGCATCCGGTCGCCGGGCCGCGCCGCGGTTCCGTAGGCCACATCGAGCTGGCAACCGATGATCGGTTGAATACCGGCCTTCGCTGCCGTCTCGGAAAATTCCAGTGCTCCGAACAGGTTGTTGGTGTCGGTCACGGCGACCGCTGGCATGCCGGCCTTGGTGCACATTCCGGGCAGCGCCTTTATATGTATTGCCCCTTCCAGCAGGGAATATGCCGTGTGCAGGCGCAGGTGAATGAATCGGGGGATGCTGGTCATCCGGCGAGGTTAGCCGAGCGCCGGTTTCTTGCCAATCGCCAAGCGGCCGGAACCGAAAAATTTTGCAGCTGCCCCCAAATAAAGGGCGGGTTGCGCGCCGGTATTTTTTGGTACTCACCGGAATTGGCAGCCGCCGTTTCGGTCCGTTTGCCGACGCGGGCAAGAAAGTCTTTCAAAAATAAATGAATAATACAGCCTATTTTCAACTATATGGCGGCAATCATGACGTCGGGCTGGCGGCGCAGAATTGCCAGAGCCTGATCGCGAAGTCAATGAATCCCGAGCGCGACGGCGCGGACTTGAAAACATTGGAATTTTCCGGCGCATCATGGCAAGCAGCCACTTTCCGGCCGGCAGCGCGGACCTGCCATGGCATTTCCCGAATCGAGCGCCGTTCCGTATCCCTCGCCGCGTTTCCGGGGCATATCCGCGATCCGGAACGCCAGGGAACGGCAAAATACAAAATGTTTGCTTTGAAACGGAATTCCTGCTTTCCTATCCCGACTGACAGTTTCGGCGCCTGCTTTACGCCACATCGGGTGGGTGCGAGCGAGACTTGTGAAGAGAAGGTGGCGGGTTTTCAATATGGGTATCGAGTTTCTTCTGAATGGAGAGACCGTGCATGTCGAAGTCACCGACCCGACATCCACATTGCTGGACTGGCTCCGTGAAACGCAGGGGCTGACAGGAACGAAAGAGGGCTGCAACGAAGGCGATTGCGGTGCCTGTACCGTGATGGTGTCCGATATCGGACCGGATGGCATCGACCACCGCGCGCTGAATTCCTGCATTCTGTTCCTGCCGCAACTCCACGGCAAATCCGTGCGCACCGTTGAAGGTGTCGCCGCATCGGCCGAAAAGCTGCATCCGGTGCAACAAGCCATGATCGACCATCACGGCAGCCAGTGCGGCTTCTGCACGCCCGGTATCATCATGTCGATGGCCACGGCGCATGCCGGCGGCCGGACCGACCATGACGACGTGCTGGCCGGAAACCTGTGCCGCTGCACCGGCTACGCGCCGATCATTCGCGCCGCGCAATCCGCAGAGGGCACGGCAGTGCCGGGCTGGGTGACGGAGGACGCCGCGGTGCTTGCAGAACTTGCCGCCGGTCAGGCAGTCGCCGGCGACGAATTCTATATTCCCGCCACAACGGACGAACTGGCCGACTGGTGCCTGAAGCATCCCTACGGCCGGCTTGTCGGCGGCGCCACGGATCTGGCGCTCTGGGTCACAAAGGGGCTGAAGACGCTGGGGCCCGTCTGTTTCCTGTCGGGCTGTTCCGACCTGAAAAGCATCGAGGCGACCGCGGAAGGCTTGCGCATCGGCGCGGCTGTGACCCTGAACCGCCTGCAAACCGCCATCGCCCCGCGCCACCCCGATTTCGCCGAAATGATCCGCCGCTACGGCTCGGTTCAGGTCCGCAACGCGGCGACCATCGGCGGCAATATCGCCAACGGCTCGCCCATCGGCGACGGCCCGCCCGCGCTGATCGCGCTGGGGGCAAGGCTGACCCTGCGGCGCGGCGACGAACGCCGCGAGATCCCACTTGCCGACATCTTTATCGATTACGGCAAACAAGACCGTCAGCCCGGCGAATTCGTCGAGAGCATCTTCATCCCGAAACAGAACGACCGGCTGAAGTGCTTCAAGCTGACCAAGCGCTTCGATCAGGACATCTCGGCGGTGTGCGGATGCGTGAATGTCCATCTGGATAACGGCAAGGTCACCTGCTGCTCCATCGCGTACGGGGGCATGGCGGGCATCCCGAAACATGCGTCCCATGCCGAGGACGCCCTGCTGGGCCAGCCGTGGACCCGCGCATCCATCGAAGCCGCCATGGCGGCGCTGGAACAGGACTTCACGCCCCTGACCGACATGCGCGCCTCTGACCGCTACCGGATGAATGCGGCGAAAAATATGTTGCTGCGCTATTATCTTGAGGACGTGGGCGAAGCCCCGCGCGTGCTGGAGGTGGCCCCATGAGCGTGACACCGCACGATGCCGCCCGCCTGCATGTGACCGGGGCGGCCCGCTATATCGATGACATTCCGACGCCCGCAAACACCCTGCATCTGGCTTTTGGCCTGTCCACGGTGGCGCACGGGCAGATCACGGCAATCGATCTGGACGAAGTTCGCGCCTCCGACGGCGTGGTCGCTGTGCTGACGGCGGCGGACCTGCCGGCGGCGAACGATGTCTCGCCTTCGGTCCACGACGAGCCGTTGCTGGCGGAGGGGACCGTCCACTATGTCGGGCAACCCGTCTTTCTGGTTGTAGCGATATCTCATCTGGCGGCACGCAAGGCAGCCAAAAAGGGCAAGATCGACTACGAGGAACTGCCCGCCCTGCTGACCATCGACGCGGCTCTGGCCGCCGACAGCCGGTTCGAACAGCCTGTCGTCTGGTCCAAAGGCGATCCCGATCCGGTGCTGAAGGGCCTCAAGCCCGAAAACATCGTCAAAGGCTCGATCGAGATCGGCGGGCAGGAGCATTTCTACCTGGAGGGTCAGGCGGCGCTGGCATTTCCGCAGGATAACGGCGACATGCTGGTGCATAGCTCGACCCAGCACCCCAGCGAAATCCAGCACAAGGTGGCCGAGGGTCTGGGTGTTCCGTTTCATGCGGTGCGTGTCGAAACGCGG
>JBFIHV010000081.1:0-9175 GCA_041601595.1 Amylibacter sp.
GGTCGATGGCGCAGCGTCAGGACAATCGCGCCGATCATGGCGACCAGCAGGATCAGGCCCGCGGCCTGAAACAGATAGATGTAGTCGGTATAGATCAGCTGGCCCAGCGCGGCGGTGTTATGCGTTTCCGTCAGGTCCGGCGTGACCGACTGGCGCAGGTCCATCGCCTGATCGGCAAAGGTCCAGTGGCTGAACACCAGCCCCAGTTCGATCAACAGGATCGCGCCGATCAGAACGCCGACCGGCAGATATTTCGCCATGCCGCCCTTCAGTTCGGCGAAATCCACGTCCAGCATCATCACCACGAACAGGAACAGCACCGCGACCGCGCCGACATAGACGATCGCCAGCAGCATGGCGACGAACTCCGCCCCCATGAGCACGAACATGCCCGCGGCGCTGAAGAATGTCAGGATCAGCCACAACACCGAATGGACCGGGTTGCGCGCGAGGACGACCAGCAGGCCGGACGCCACCGCGACAATCGCGAAAAGATAAAAAGCTAAGGCTGTGATGCCCATAATGTCAGTCCCTCGTCTATCCGCCTACCGGTACGGCGCGTCCAGTTCGATATTCTTGGCGATCTCTGCTTCCCAACGGTCACCGTTCGACAGGAGTTTTTCCTTGTCATAGAACAGCTCTTCGCGGGTTTCCGTCGCAAATTCGAAATTCGGTCCCTCGACGATCGCATCGACCGGGCAGGCCTCCTGGCAGAAGCCGCAGTAGATGCATTTCGTCATGTCGATGTCATAGCGCGTGGTCCGCCTGCTGCCGTCGTCGCGGGGTTCCGCGTCGATGGTGATCGCCTGCGCCGGGCAGATCGCCTCGCACAGTTTGCACGCGATGCAGCGTTCCTCGCCGTTCGGATAGCGGCGCAGCGCGTGTTCGCCGCGGAACCGCGGGCTGAGCGGGCCTTTTTCATGCGGATAGTTCAGCGTGAACTTGGGCCGGAAGAAATAGCGCAGCCCGAGCTTCATGCCGGCGAAAAAATCCATCAGCAGGAAATACTGAACTCTGCGCCTCAGATTGACAGCCATACGCTTACCCCCCCACAGCCCAGCGGGCGTACGCGCCGCCAAAGGCTCCATATTGTGCAAAAAACGCCACGATCACCACCCATGCCAGCGAAAACGGCAGGAAGACTTTCCAGCCCAGACGCATCAGCTGGTCATAGCGGTAGCGCGGCACGATGGCCTTGACCATCGCGAACAGGAAGAAGAATAACACCATCTTGCCGACCAGCCACAGCGCCCCGTCCGGAATGCCCGGGATCGGGGACAGCCAGCCGCCGAAGAACAGGATCGAGGTCAGCGCGCACATCAGCCAGATGGCGATATACTCGCCCGCCATGAACAGCAGGAACGGTGTCGAGGAATACTCGACCTGATAGCCCGCCACCAGTTCCGACTCCGCTTCAGGCAGGTCGAACGGCGGACGGTTTGTTTCGGCCAGCGCCGAGATGAAGAACAGGAAGACCATCGGGAAATGCGGCAGCCAGTACCAGCTGAACAACCCGTAAGAGCCGTCCTGCGCCAGAACGATGTCGACCAGCGACAGCGACCCGGTGGAAATGATCACGCCGACGATGATGAAACCGATTGAAACCTCGTAGGAAATCATCTGCGCGGCGGACCGAAGCGAGCCCAGAAACGGATATTTCGAGTTCGACGCCCAGCCGCCCATGATCACGCCGTAAACCTCAAGCGAGGACACCGCGAAAATATACAGCACCGCGACGTTCAGATCGGCCAGAATCCAGGTCTCGGTGAACGGGATCACCGCCCAGGCGATTATCGCCAGAACGAAGGAAATCACCGGCGCCATCAGGAATACCGTCTTGTCGGCGCCCGCCGGGATCAGGACTTCCTTGAAGATATATTTGGCCGCGTCGGCGACCGATTGCAAAATACCCCAGGGCCCGACCACGTTCGGACCGCGCCGCATCTGCACGGCGGCCCAGATCTTGCGGTCGCCATAGACCAGGAACAACAGGGCGATCATGACGAAACCGGTGATCGCCAGACACTGCGCCAGAATGATCAGGAAGGTCCCCAGGTTCGATTGGAAAAATTCGGTCATCTCTCCGGCCCCTATTCTGCGGCAATCGGCGTTTTGCGCCGGTCGCTTGCGTTTTTACTCAGTTCCGCCATCACCTGGGATGCGCGCGCGATCGGGTTGGTCAGGTAGTGATCCCGCACCGCGACCTCGAAAGCGCCGCTGCCCAGTTCCTTGGGCTTGATCGCTTTCCACTTGTTTTCGGGAACCTCGTCGATGGCCGCCAGATGCGGATGCGCGGCGAACATCGCCTGCCGCAGTTGCATCACGGTGTTGTACGGCAGCGTCGCGCCCAGTTCGGCGGACAGGGCCCGCAGGATCGCCCAGTTCTCTTTCGCGTCACCCGGGGCAAAACCGGCGCGCGCCGACATTTGCGGACGGCCTTCGGTGTTGACGAAGATCGCGCTTTCCTCGGTATAGGTCGCGCCCGGCAGGATCACGTCGGCGCGATGCGCGCCGCGATCGCCGTGGCTGCCCTGATAGATCACGAAAGGCCCGTCGGCGATGTCCATCTCGTCCGCGCCGAGGTTATAGATCACCTCCGCGCCCTTCAGCGCCGCTGTCAGACCGCCTTTGGTCGTGAAGCCGATGTCCATGCCGCCGACGCGCGCGGCGGCGGTGTGCAGGATCAGCAGTTTCGATTCCGTGTTTTCCGCCAGTTGCTGGGCTGCGGCCAGAACGGCTTCGCCGTCGGCGCCCAGCAAGGCGCCCTGCCCGACGATCACCAGCGTATTCTTTTCCCTGGTCGCCTTGGTGATCTTCTTGTTCACCAGTTTTTCCAAGGCCTTGCGGTCATTCCCGACATGCGCGTAGTCATAGGTCAGATCGACGGCTTCGCCGACCAGACCGACATCCGCGCCGCGCAGCCATGCCTTGCGGATACGCGCGTTCAGCACCGGGGCCTCGGCCCGCGGGTTGGTGCCGATCAACTGGATCATCTCGGCGCTGTCGATATCCTCGATCCGTGCCGTACCGACATAGGCCGAGCGGTTGCCCGACGGCAGCTTGGCTCCGTCGATGCGGCACTCGACATTGCCGCCCAGTCCGGTGACCAGTTCCTTCAGCGCGAACATCGCTTCGGTCGGAGCCAGATCGCCGGCAATCGCCGCGACCTTTTTGCCCTTTACCGCCTTGGCGATGGCCTTGAACGCCTCGTCCCACGTCGCGGGCTGCAGCTTGCCGCCCTTGCGGACGTAGGGCTGGTCCAGCCGTTGGCGGCGCAACCCGTCCCAGATGAAGCGGGTCTTGTCGGAAATCCACTCCTCGTTCACGCCGTCATGGTTGCGCGGCAGGATGCGCATCACTTCGCGGCCTTTGGTGTCCACGCGGATGTTGGACCCCAGCGCATCCATCACGTCGATGGACTCGGTCTTTTTCAGTTCCCACGGCCGCGCGGTGAAGGCGTAGGGCTTGGAGGTCAGCGCGCCGACGGGGCAGAGGTCGATGATGTTGCCCTGCAGCTCGCTGTCGAGCGTCTGGTTCAGATAGGAGGTGATCTCGGCATCCTCGCCGCGTCCGGTCTGGCCCATCTGGGTGATGCCGGCGACCTCGGTCGTGAAGCGGACGCAGCGGGTGCAGGAAATGCAGCGCGTCATCTGCGTTCCGACAAGCGGGCCGAGATCCAGATCGTCAACGGCGCGCTTCGGTTCGCGGTAGCGCGAGAAATCGACGCCGTAGGCCATGGCCTGGTCCTGCAGGTCGCACTCGCCGCCCTGATCGCAGATCGGGCAGTCCAGCGGGTGGTTGATCAGCAGGAATTCCATGACGCCCTCGCGGGCCTTCTTGACCATCGGAGAGGTCGTCTTGACCACAGGCGGCTGGCCTTCCGGTCCGGGGCGCAGATCCTTGACCTGCATGGCGCAGGAAGCCGCCGGCTTCGGCGGGCCGCCGACGACCTCGACCAGACACATGCGGCAGTTGCCGGCGATCGACAGACGTTCGTGATAGCAGAAGCGCGGCACTTCGATACCGGCCACTTCGCAGGCCTGCAGCAGGGTCATTGCCGGATCGACCTCGACTTCGATGTCGTCGATGATGAGTTTGCGTAGATCAGCCATGCTCGGTTACTCCGCCGCGACCGCGGAAACGCGGCCGGTTCGTTTGTGTTTGATGCGGTCCTCGATCTCGTCCCGGAAATGACGGATCAGGCCCTGGATCGGCCAGGCCGCCGCGTCGCCGAGCGCGCAGATGGTGTGGCCTTCGACCTGTTTGGTGACGTCCAGCAGCATGTCGATTTCCTCGACCTCCGCGTCGCCCTTCACCAGACGGTCCATGACCCGCATCATCCAGCCGGTGCCTTCGCGGCAAGGCGTGCACTGGCCGCAGCTTTCGTGTTTGTAGAATTTCGACAGCCGCCAGATCGCCTTGATCACGTCGGTGTTCTGATCCATCACGATCACCGCCGCCGTGCCGAGGCCCGAGCGTTGTGCCCGCAGCCAGTCGAAATCCATGATGGCCTCGTCGCAGAGGCTTTTGGGCAGCATCGGAACCGAGGACCCGCCGGGGATCACGGCCTTGAGGTTATCCCAACCGCCGCGCACGCCGCCGCAATGTTTCTCGAGCAGATCCTTCAGCGGGATCGACATCGCCTCTTCGACCACGCAGGGGTTGTTGACGTGGCCCGAGATCGCGAACAGCTTGGTGCCCGCGTTGTTTTCACGGCCGAAGGAGCTGAACCAATCCGCGCCACGGCGCAGGATGGTCGGCACGACGGCAATGGATTCGACGTTGTTCACCGTGGTCGGGCAGCCATAGAGACCCGCGCCCGCCGGAAACGGCGGCTTCATGCGCGGCATGCCCTTCTTGCCTTCGAGGCTTTCCAGCAGCGCGGTTTCCTCGCCGCAGATATAGGCGCCCGCGCCGTGATGCAGATAAAGGTCGAAGTCCCAGCCGGATTTGGCGGCGTTCTTGCCGAGCAGACCGGCGTCATAGGCCTCGTCGATCGCGGCCTGCAGGGCCTCGCGTTCGCGGATGAATTCGCCGCGGATGTAGATGTAGCCGGCATGCGCGCCCATGCCGAAACCGGCGATCAGGCAGCCCTCGATCAGCGTGTGCGGATCGTGGCGCATGATCTCGCGGTCCTTGCAGGTGCCGGGCTCCGATTCGTCAGCGTTTACAACCAGATAGGACGGACGCCCGTCGCTTTCCTTGGGCATGAAGGACCATTTCAGACCGGTGGGAAAACCGGCGCCGCCGCGTCCGCGCAGGCCGGATTTCTTGACCTCACCGACGATCCATTCACGGCCCTTCTTGATGTAATCTGCTGTGCCAGACCAGTGGCCGCGCTTTTTCGCGCCGGCAAGGCTGCGGTCATGCATGCCATACAGGTTGGTAAAGATCCGGTCTTTATCAGCTAGCATCTTTTACTGTCCTTCATTACCGGCGCTTGCGCCAGACTCCCACTAAAACCACCAGCGCCCAGAGGAACGCCGCGAGCGCGGCAAAATCGAACAGGAACGCATAGCGTACCGGCAATCCGATCTTGCCCCCGATCCATGACGCGCCCATCCAGCCTATGAAAGTCAACAGGATGACAATCGAGGCGATCCGCGCCTGTTTGTTCGGCGGATCAGTGGGTTTCGTCACGCGATCTCTCTTTCCCTTCGGACCCCCGACGGGGTGTCCGCAATTTCCGTCCAATCAGCCCTTTGCGAGCTTCCTGGCCTGTTTCACCCAGTCATCCCGTTCGATGCGGCCCTTGAATTTCAGACGCTCGTCGACCCATTTGACATCGGCCTTCTTCCAGGAGGCGATCTGCTCGTACCGGTAGACGCCCAGTTCGTTCAGCTTCTTTTCCAGTGCCGGACCGACGCCGGAAATCGCCTTGAGGTCATCGATATTGTCAGGTGCCGCGCCATAGAGCTTCGGCTCGCTTTGCTTTGCCACGGGCTCCGGCGCGGGCGTCACCTCCGGCACCACCGGGGCGGCCGAGGTTGCGGCCGGCGTGGCCGATGCGGGCTCCGCCGGAACAGCTTCGCGACCGGTGCAGAAAACCAGAGGGAACAGATAACCCGATCCCAGAAGGGCCACCAGACCGATAACGGCAGAAACCAGCCCGTGCAGACCGGCCCAGTAAATGCAGACGCTGGCGATGAACAGGCCGGCGGCGAAGGCCAGAATCCAGCAAACCGCGTTGCAGGTGTTCAACAGTCCGCTGTCGTTTTCGGTAGTCATTCTCTTCTCCCCGGGACCTTAGGCCTTACCCGCCTTCAATACGGGCACTTCGTCACCCTGAATTCTCTTGATCGTGTCGCCATAGGCCAGAGCCAGTCCGGCCGAAGCGTTTTCCGCGTGAACCGGCTTGCCTTCGGTCAGCGACGTCAGCCCGGACAAGGGCTCGGCCGCGAACCTGCCGTTCTGCGGGCCGGGCTTCGGCACTTCGCCGGCCGCGAACTTGTCCAGAATGGCGGCGAACGTTTCCTCGGTCAGGTCTTCGTAGAAGTCCTTGCCGATCTGGACCATCGGCGCGTTGGAGCACGCCCCAAGGCATTCGACCTCTTCCCAGCTGAACTTGCCGTCGGCGGAAATTTCGTGCGGGTTCTTGGCGATCTTGGCCTTGCAGACCGCGATCAGATCCTCGGCGCCGCAGATCATGCAGGAGGTGGTGCCGCAGACCTGCACGTGCGCGAGGCTGCCCACCGGCTGCAACTGGAACATGAAATAGAAGGTCGCAACCTCCAGCACACGGATATAGTCCATGCCCAGCATGTCGGCCACGTATTCCAGAGCCGGCTTCGACAGCCAGCCTTCCTGCTCCTGAGCCCGCCAGAGCAGCGGGATCACGGCGGATGCCTGACGGCCTTCCGGGTATTTGGTGATCTGGGCCTCGGCCCATTTCTGGTTGGCAGCGGTGAAAGCGAAACTTTCAGGCTGCTCGTGATGCAAGCGACGCAAAGACATTAACGGTCAATCTCCCCGAATACGACATCAAGCGACCCGATGATCGCGGCCACGTCGGCCAGTTGGTGGCCCCGGCAGATATAATCCATTGCCGCGAGGTGCAGGAACCCCGGCGCGCGGATCTTGGCCTTGTAGGGTTTGTTCGACCCGTCGGACACCAGATACACACCGAACTCGCCTTTCGGCGCCTCGACGCAGGCATAGACCTCGCCTTCGGGCACGTGGAAGCCTTCGGTGTACAGTTTGAAGTGGTGGATCAGAGCCTCCATCGAGGTCTTCATTTCCTTGCGCGACGGCGGCGTCAGCTTGCCGCGCGCCAGCACGTCTCCGGTGGCGCTCTCCAGTTTCTGGATCGCCTGCTGGATGATCTTCACCGACTCGCGCATTTCCTGCATCCGGCACAGGTAGCGGTCGTAACAGTCGCCCTTGGTGCCGACGGGGATCTGGAAGTCGAACTCGTTGTAGCACTCATAGGGCTGCGCACGGCGCAGATCCCATGCCATGCCGGAACCGCGGACCATCACGCCGGAAAAGCCCCAGTCGAGTGCGTCCTGCTTGGACACCACGGCGATATCGACGTTGCGCTGCTTGAAAATCCGGTTCTCGGTCAGCAACCCGTCTATATCGTCCAGAACCGCCGGAAATTCCATCGACCACTGCATGATGTCGTCCAGCAACTGGTCCGACAGGTCCTGATGCACGCCGCCGGGCCGGAAATAGGCCGCGTGCAGGCGCGCGCCACAGGCCCGTTCATAGAACACCATCAGCTTTTCGCGCTCCTCGAAGCCCCAGAGCGGCGGCGTCAGCGCGCCCACGTCCATGGCTTGCGTGGTCACGTTCAGCAGGTGGTTCAGGACGCGGCCGATCTCGGAATACAGAACGCGGATCAGTGAGGCGCGGCGCGGTATTTTCGTGCCGCAGAGCTTTTCGATGGCCAGACACCAGGCATGTTCCTGGTTCATCGGCGCGACGTAATCCAGCCGGTCGAAATACGGCAGGTTCTGCAGATAGGTCCGGCTCTCCATCAGCTTTTCGGTGCCGCGGTGCAGCAGGCCGATATGCGGATCGCAACGCTCGACGATTTCGCCGTCCAACTCAAGGACCAGACGCAGAACGCCGTGCGCCGCAGGGTGCTGCGGGCCGAAGTTGATGTTGAAATTGCGGATGCGCTGTTCGCCTGTCTTGGCGTCGCTGAAATTGCCGTCCATCACATGCCGCCTTTATTGTTTAGCTGGTCCTTGAACGCGATGACCCAAAGCAGGATCAGGGCCACCAAAGGAAAGATGGCGAAAATAGCGACCCAGGACGGAATACCGTTGCGGGGCAGGATGCGCCAGAATGGAATGACGACAAGCGCTCCCATTATCAAGAGCCAGATCAGGCCGCCGCCGCTTAATCCGTAACCGTACATCATTTCGCGGCCTCCCCCTTGTCATCGCCGGGCAGGATGTATTCGGCGCCCTCCCACGGGGACATGAAATCGAACTGGCGGTATTCCTGAACCAGCGACACCGGTTCATAGACCACGCGCTTTTCGGCTTCGTCATAGCGCAGCTCGACATAGCCCGTGGTCGGGAAATCCTTGCGCAGCGGATAGCCGCGGAAGCCGTAATCCGTCAGGATGCGGCGCAGGTCGGGATGCCCCGAGAACATGACGCCGTACATATCGAAGACCTCGCGCTCGAACCAGTTGGCCGAGGGGTGAACCTCGGTGATCGACGGAACGACCTCGTCCTCGTCGATCGACAGTTTCAGGCGGATGCGCTGGTTCGTGTACATCGACAGCAGATGGTAGACCACGTCGAAGCGTTCCGCGCGGCCGGGATAATCGACAGCCGTTATATCGACCAGTGTCGAGAACCTGCACGAGCGGTTCGACTTGAGCAGCTCGACGCAATCGGCGATCTTGTCGGGCGCGACGGTCATGACCAGTTCGTCGACCTTGCTGACATGCGAGGACAGCACCGCATTGGGCAGTTTCTCAGTGATCAACTCTGCGAGTTCAAGCAGCTCTGCGGACATGTCTCTACCTTACGATCGTGCCGGTGCGGCGGATTTTGCGTTGCAGTTGCAGGATGCCGTACAGCAATGCCTCGGCGGTCGGCGGGCAGCCGGGAACATACAGGTCCACCGGTACGATCCGGTCACAGCCGCGCACGACGGAATAGGAATAGTGGTAATAGCCGCCGCCATTGGCGCAGGAGCCCATGGAAATCACGTA
>JBFIHV010000082.1:0-8961 GCA_041601595.1 Amylibacter sp.
CTCCAACCCGGGGATCATTTGCAGAACCCTGGCCTGTTCGCCGTATTTCATCTTGGTCTGGAACCCGACGATGTTGAACAGCGTGCCCAGCGCGTTGTCGCGCCGCAACTGCACGACCGCGTAGGGTTTCACGTCCGGCGCATGCGCATTGGTCAGGCCGACCGGTTTCATCGGGCCAAAGCGCAGCGTTTCGCGGCCGCGTTCCGCCATGACCTCGATCGGCAGGCAGCCGTCGAAATAGGGAGTGTCCTTTTCCCAGTCCTTGAACTCGGTCTTTCCGGACTCGAGAATCGCGTCGATAAATGCTTCGTACTGCTCGCGGTCCATTGGGCAGTTCAGATAGGCCTTGCGTTCTGCTTCAGTCTCGCCCTTGTCATAGCGCGACTGGAACCACGCCTTGGACAGGTCGATGCTCTCGGCATAGACGATAGGGGCTATGGCATCGAAAAACGCCAGCGCGTCCTGATCGGTATTCGCAAGAATGGACTCTGCCATGGATTGGGACGTCAGCGGTCCGGTGGCGATAATCACCTGTTTCCAGTCGGCGGGCGGCAGGCCCGTGACCTCACCGCGTTCCACGGTGACAAGCGGATGGTTCACCAGACGCTCGGTGACAGCGGCCGAGAAGGGCTCGCGATCCACGGCCAGCGCACCGCCGGCCGGCAGCTTGTGGCGGTCGCCCATTTCCATGATGATGCTGTTCGCCTGACGCATTTCCCAATGCAGTAGTCCGACGGCATTCGCTTCGTCGTCATCCGAGCGGAAGGAATTCGAACAGACGAGTTCGGCCAGCCCCTCGGTCTGGTGGGCGAAGGTTTTGACGGTCGGGCGCATTTCATGCAGGACGACGGGGATGCCGGCCTGCGCGATCTGCCAGGCGGCTTCCGATCCGGCCATTCCGCCGCCGACAATGTGTATAGGGTCAGTCATGAGCGGGATGTAAGCCGAGCGGGCGGAAAAGAAAAGGGGCCACGAACGGCCCCTTTCGATTTCATCTGTCCGGAACGCGGCCTATTCCGGCGCCTCAGGTGTTTCGTCCGCCTCGTCATCCTCTTCGGATTGCTCGGCGATATAGGCGACCGACACGACGCGTTCGTTTTTGCCCACGTTGAACACGGTCACGCCGGACGAGGCGCGGCCCTGACGGGAAATTCCCGACACCGGACAGCGGATGGACTGGCCGGTCGAGGTCGCCAGCATGATCTGGTCGTCCTCTTCCACGGTAAAGGCCGCGACGATCCTGTCATCGCGCCGCGTCAGGTTGGCCGCCGCAACGCCCTGACCGCCCCGGCCCGAGATGCGGTATTCATGCGCGGACGAGCGCTTGCCGTAACCGCCCGCCGTGATGGTCAGAATCCACTGCTCCAGCGCGCCCAGTTCGGCGTAGCGTTCCTGGGTCAGAGCCTCGCCCGCTTCGCCTTCCTCCACGCCGGTATCCTCGCCTGTGACGGCGCGGCGCATCTTGAAATAGGCGTTGCGTTCCTCGGCGGTGGCATCGACGTGACGGAGGACCGACATCGACACGACCTCGTCGCCATCGGCCAGACGGATGCCGCGCACGCCGGTGGAATCGCGGCCCTTGAAGACCCGGACATCGGTGACGGGGAAGCGGATCGCCTTGCCCTTGGCCGTGGTCAGCAGGAAATCGTCCATCTCGGTCGCGATGCGGACATTCACGATCGACACGCCTTCGGGCAGTTTCATGGCGATCTTGCCGTTGGACTTCACGTTGGTGAAATCCGACAGGGCATTGCGCCGGACGCCGCCTTCGGAGGTGGCGAAGACGATGTTCAGGTCGCCCCAATCCTCTTCGGGGACATCGACCGGCATGATGGCGGCGATGGAAACGCCGGGATCGATGGGCAGGATGTTCACGATGGCCTTGCCCCTGGCATTGCGCCCGCCCAGCGGCAGCCGCCATGTCTTGAGCTTATAGACCATGCCGTCCGTCGTGAAGAACAACAGCGGCGTGTGGGTGTTGGCCACGAACAGGTTGGTGACGAAGTCCTCTTCCTTGGTCGCCATGCCCTGAAGGCCCTTGCCGCCGCGTTTCTGTTCGCGGAACTCGGCCAGATTGGTGCGCTTGATGTAACCGGAGTTGGTGACCGTCACGACCATGTCCTCGCGCTCGATCAGGTCCTCGTCGTCCATGTCGCCGGAAAATTCGACGATTTCAGACCGGCGCGGCACGGCGAACTGCTCTTTCACTTCGCGCAGCTCGTCGGAAATGATCGACATGATCCGCTCGCGCGAGCGCAGGATATCCAGGTAATCCTTGATCTTGCCCGCCAGGTCCTGCAACTCGTCCGTCACTTCGCGCACGCCCATCGCCGTCAGGCGTTGCAGGCGCAGTTCGAGGATGGCGCGGGCCTGAACTTCGGACATGTTATAGGTGCCGTCGTCGTTCATCGTGTGGCTCGGATCGTCGATCAGCCGGATGTATTGTTCGATATCGCGCGCAGGCCAGCGCCGCGTCATCAGCTTTTCGCGGGCTTCCGCCGGATCGGCCGAGGTGCGGATGGTGGCGACGATCTCGTCCACATTGGTGACCGCAACGGCCAGACCGCAGAGCACATGGCTGCGTTCGCGCGCCTTGCGCAGTTCGAAGGCGGTGCGCCGCGCGACGACTTCCTCGCGGAAGGTGATGAAGCTCGCCAGGAACTTGTGCAAGTCGAGCTGTTCCGGCCGGCCGCCGTTCAGCGCCAGCATGTTGCAGCCGAAACTTGTCTGCATCGGCGTGAAGCGGAAAAGCTGGTTCAGAACCACCTCGGCCGTCGCATCTCGCTTCAGTTCGACGACGACGCGAACGCCGACGCGGTCGCTTTCATCCTGAACATGGGCGATGCCCTCGATCTTCTTGTCGCGGGCCATTTCCGCGATACGCTCGATCATCGTGGATTTGTTCACCTGATAGGGAATCTCGTCGATGATGATGGCCCAGCGATCCTTGCGGATTTCCTCGATCCGGGTTTTTGAGCGGATGATGACGCTGCCGCGACCCTCGGTATAGGCCTTGTAGGCGCCGGAGCGGCCCAGAATGATGCCGCCGGTCGGGAAATCGGGGGCAGGGATGTATTCCATCAGCCCGATGCTGTCCAAATCCGGGTTGTCGATCAGCGCCAGCGTCGCGTCGATAACCTCGCCCAGATTGTGCGGCGGTATGTTGGTGGCCATGCCGACGGCGATGCCGCCCGCGCCGTTGACCAGCATGTTCGGAAAACGCGAGGGCAGGACGCTCGGTTCCTGATCCTTGCCATCGTAGTTGTCCTGAAAATCGACCGTGTCCTTGTCGATATCGGCCAGCAGGAACGCCGCCGGCTTGTCCATCCGGACCTCGGTGTACCGCATGGCCGCCGGATTGTCGCCGTCCATCGAACCGAAGTTGCCTTGGCCGTCCAGCAGGGGCAGGGACATCGAGAAGTCCTGCGCCATGCGCACCAGCGCGTCATAGATCGCCGCATCGCCGTGCGGGTGGTATTTACCCATGACATCGCCGACCGGACGGGCCGATTTGCGATAGGATTTGTCATGCGTGTTTCCGGTCTCGTGCATCGCGTACAGGATGCGCCGGTGCACCGGCTTCAGGCCGTCGCGCAGATCGGGGATCGCACGGCTTACGATCACGCTCATCGCGTAGTCGAGATAGGATGACTTCATCTCGTCTTCGATGGTGATATGGGCGCCGTCGTAGGATGGTTTTTCCGGAGTGTCGTCCTGCGGAATGTCGGTTTCGTCAGTCAAAGCCTGCTCGCCTGTTTTATTACTATATGTTGTATGATTTTATAACAGGCGGGGTCGGAAACCGCAATCATTTGCGTCAACTTTCCGCGGCAAAACGGGGGCGAAAGCGCCCCCGTTTTTATCGTTTAAAATGCTTAAATTACAGTATCTTGCGGCCTAGAAAGGAATCTCGTCATCCAGATCGCTCGATCCGCCTGACGACGGGCCGTCATATCCGCCGCCCATCGGGTCCTGCGAATAGCCGCCGCCACCGCCGCCACCGCCGCCGGAACCGCCGTCGCCACGACCGTCCAGCATGGTGAGAGTGCCGTTGAAACCTTGCAGAACGACCTCGGTGCTGTACTTGTCAACGCCGCTCTGATCCTGCCATTTGCGGGTCTGCAACTGGCCCTCGACATAGACCTTTGAGCCCTTCTTCAGGTACTGTTCGCACAACCGCACGAGGCCTTCGCTGAAAATCGCCACCGAATGCCATTCGGTGCGCTCCTTGCGCTCTCCGGTGTTCTTGTCGCGCCATGTTTCGCTGGTGGCGATGCGCAGGTTGCACACCTTGCCGCCGTTCTGGAATGTGCGGATTTCCGGGTCGCGGCCCAGGTTCCCGATCAGCATAACCTTGTTCAGACTACCGGCCATAAAGCCCTCCTGTACGAATCTTCTTTTGAATTTTTGTCCATCTCGTTTAAAGCATTCGAGAGGCCGGAATAAAAGGTAATTTTACCCTATTTCGACCCTGGCGCATGCGGGACTCGCGATAAGGCTTGTTCTGGACTATAAACGTTAAAGATTTTGGAATCGTCTGGGGCACTATGGGGACGAAGGGTCAAATCGGCATCATTGCTGCTGTCTGCGCCTGCATGGCGCTTGCCGGCCCTGTTCTGGGCGCGTCCGAGCGCGCGGCGTCCGGACTGCTGAAATCCCACACACGCCTGATCGATAAGCGTCTGGCCCGCCAATACAGCGCCTCTGCCGAGCGGCAGCGGGGTTGGAGCGGATACGAGCCGATCCCGGGCTATTCCGGCGCTTACCGGGGCACCTACATGCCCTTGGCGGAATCGGCGGCGCGGAAATACGGCGTGCCGGAGGACCTGTTCAAGCGTCTGGTCCAGCAGGAAAGCAACTGGAACCCGAATGCGCGGTCCCCCAAGGGGGCCATCGGTCTGGCGCAGCTGATGCCGACCACGGCGCGGCGTCTGGGCGTCAATCCCCATGATGCGGCGGAAAATCTGGACGGCGGAGCCCGCTATCTGAAGCAGCAATACAACCGCTTCCGCAGCTGGCGGCTGGCGCTGGCGGCTTATAATGCCGGCCCCGAGGCCGTGGAGAAATACAACGGCGTGCCGCCTTACAAAGAGACCAAGGCCTACGTCCGGAAAATCCTCGGGCAATAGGGCGCGTCCGGCCGTCGAAGATTCTCGCACGACAGCGTGGAAATCGGCTGCAATCCGCACTAGATGCTGGGCAGCGGGGCAGAGTGAACTTGTCAATGGTCACGTTTTGTTCTATGGAAATTCGACTGGATGCGGACGGGTAAAACGTGGCTGAACTCAAAAATATCGAAATTCGCGGCGCGCGCGAACACAACCTGAAATCGATCGATGTCGATATTCCGCGCAACCAGCTTGTCGTGATCACCGGCCTGTCCGGCTCGGGGAAATCCTCGCTGGCGTTCGACACGATCTATGCCGAGGGCCAGCGCCGCTATGTCGAGAGCCTGTCGGCCTATGCCCGGCAGTTCCTGAACATGATGCAGAAGCCCGATGTCGATCACATCGCCGGCCTGTCGCCGGCGATCTCCATCGAGCAGAAGACCACATCCAAGAACCCGCGCTCGACCGTCGGCACCGTGACCGAGATCTACGACTACATGCGCCTGCTGTTCGCGCGCGTCGGAACGCCGTATTCGCCCGCAACGGGCCTGCCGATCGAGGCGCAGCAAGTCTCTGAAATGGTTGACAGGATCATGACGATGGAGCCCGGAACGCGGGCCTATCTGCTGGCGCCCATCGTGCGCGACCGCAAAGGCGAATACCGCAAGGAATTCGCGGAACTGCAAAAGCAGGGGTTTCAGCGGGTCAAGGTCAACGGCGAGTTCCACGAACTGGATTCCGTTCCGGCGCTCGACAAGAAATTCCGCCACAATATCGATGTCGTCGTGGACCGCCTCGTGGTCAAGGAGGGCCTGGAAACCCGTCTGGCCGACAGCCTGCGCACCGCGCTGGACCTGGCCGATGGTATCGCCGTGCTGGAAACCGCGCCGGTCGAGGGCGAGCCGGAGCGCACGACTTTTTCCGAAAACTTCGCCTGTCCCGTCAGCGGTTTCAGTATCCCCGAGATCGAGCCGCGGCTGTTTTCGTTCAACGCGCCCTTCGGGGCCTGCCCCGCCTGCGACGGGCTTGGCGTCGAGTTGTTCTTCGATGAGCGCCTGATCGTGCCGGATACGGGGCTGTCGCTGTATCAGGGCGCACTGGCGCCATGGGCCAAGGGGAAATCGCCGTATTTCCGGCAGACCATCGAGTCGCTGGCCCGGCATTACGGGTTCAAGAAGGACGCGCCGTGGAAGGACCTGCCCGAATCGGTCCAGAAATTGATGCTTTACGGCTCCGGCGAAGAGGAAATCCGCTTTCGCTACGACGAGGGCGGCCGCGTCTATGAGGTCAGCCGCACGTTCGAGGGCGTGATCCCGAACATGGAGCGGCGCTATCGCGAGACGGACTCGAGTTGGGTGCGCGAGGAATTCGAACGCTATCAGAACAACCGGCCCTGCGGCGTATGCGAAGGCTACCGCCTGCGACCGGAGGCGCTTGCGGTCAGGATCGGCGGGAAACATGTCGGTCAAGTTGTCGAAATGTCGATCAAAGAGGCGCTGGACTGGGTTCAGGACGTGCCGAATTCGCTGACGAAACAGAAAAACGAGATTGCGCTGGCAATCCTGAAGGAAATCCGCGAACGGCTCGGTTTTCTGGTCAACGTGGGGTTGGACTATCTGACCCTGTCGCGGGCCGCCGGCACCCTGTCGGGCGGCGAGAGCCAGCGTATTCGTCTGGCCAGCCAGATCGGATCGGGGCTGACCGGCGTTCTCTATGTTCTGGATGAGCCGTCGATCGGTCTGCATCAGCGCGACAACGACCGCCTGCTGCTCACCCTGCGCAACCTGCGCGATCAGGGCAATTCCGTGCTGGTGGTCGAGCATGACGAAGAAGCGATCCGCACTGCCGACCACGTTCTGGACATCGGGCCGGGGGCTGGTGTTCATGGCGGCGAGATCATCGCGCAGGGCACGCCGCAGGATATCGAGAACTGCAAGAAATCCTTGACAGGTCAGTACCTTACAGGTGAACGCTCCGTCCCCGTACCAACCAAGCGCCGCAAGGGTAAGGGCAAGAAACTGGTGGTCGAGGGGGCAACCGGCAACAACCTCAAATCGGTGACGGCGGAGTTTCCGCTGGGCACGTTTACCTGCGTTACCGGCGTTTCGGGCGGTGGTAAATCGACGCTGACCATCGAGACCCTGTTCAAGACCGCATCGATGCGTCTGAACGGCGCGCGGCAGACGCCCGCGCCCTGCGAGGCGGTCAACGGTCTGCAATATCTCGACAAGGTCATCGACATCGACCAGCGCCCGATCGGACGGACGCCACGGTCCAATCCCGCGACCTACACCGGCGCCTTCACCCCGATCCGCGACTGGTTCGCGGGACTGCCCGAGGCCAAGACACGCGGGTATCAGGCCGGGCGGTTTTCCTTCAACGTCAAGGGCGGGCGCTGCGAGGCCTGCAAGGGCGATGGCGTCATAAAGATAGAGATGCATTTTCTGCCCGATGTCTACGTGACCTGCGAGACCTGCAACGGTAAGCGCTACAACCGTGAAACTCTGGAAGTTCTGTTCAAAGGCAAGAGCATAGCGGATGTTCTTGATATGACGGTCGAGGATGCGGAACAGTTCTTTACCGCGGTTCCGGCGATCCGGGAAAAGATGACTGCGCTGATGCGCGTCGGGCTCGGATATATCAAGGTCGGCCAGCAAGCGACCACCCTGTCGGGCGGCGAGGCGCAGCGGGTCAAGCTGTCGAAGGAACTGGCGCGGCGGTCCACCGGCCGGACGCTCTATATTCTGGACGAACCGACGACGGGCCTGCATTTCGAGGATGTGCGCAAGTTGCTGGAGGTTCTGCACGAACTGGTCGATCAGGGCAATTCGGTGATCGTGATCGAGCATAACCTGGATGTGATCAAGACCGCCGACCATATTATCGACATCGGACCCGAGGGCGGCGACGGCGGCGGGCGAATCGTCGCGACCGGAACGCCGGAGCAGGTGGCCGAAGTGACCGAGAGCCACACCGGCCATTACCTGAAACAGATGTTCAGCGCCCGAAAAGTTGCCGCAGAATAGGGGAAATTAGCCGGTAACGTATTCCTGTGATGTGAAAATATTTTCTGCTATACTTATTGGTGTAAATCCAATTTTCGGAGACGGCCATCCATGCTCATTCAACACATTTTGGACTCAAAACCACATACCGGCGTTCTCACTATTTCCGGCAAGGTGACGATCAAGGACGCGATTGGGGATCTGGCGGCACACAGGATCGGTGCTCTTGTGGTCAGCGAGGACGGAACGACGGTGGATGGCATAATTTCCGAGCGTGACATCATCCGCATCCTCGCTCAGCGCGGCATCACCTGCCTGAGCGAGATGGTGAAGGACAACATGACCAGGGATATCACCAGCTGCGTCAAGAGCGACACGGCGGAAGGGGCCCTGCAATTGATGACCGACGGAAGGTTCCGTCACCTGCCCGTGGTCGAAAACGGCGCGATGATCGGGTTGATCTCTATCGGCGACGTGGTCAAGGCGCGTCTGACCGAAATCGAGAACGAGAAATCGGCTATGGTCGATATGATACGCGGTTACTAAGCAAGATTAATTGCAGGTTATAACATGTTGAAAAGGCAGCGAACAGGTCGCTGCCTTTGTTTGTTTCAGCCCATCACCGGCATGGAGAATTCTCCGCCTTCCTTGATGCCCGAAGGCCAGCGGGAAGTGACCGTCTTGGTTCGCGTGTAGAACCGGAAAGCGTCCGGTCCGTGCTGGTTCAAATCGCCAAAGACCGATTTCTTCCAGCCGCCGAACGTGTGGTAGGCCAAAGGCACGGGGATCGGCACGTTGATCCCGACCATGCCCACATTGACGCGGTTGGCGAAGTTGCGCGCCGTGTC
>JBFIHV010000083.1:0-8960 GCA_041601595.1 Amylibacter sp.
CAGGCCTCGGCCGCCGATCGTTCCCAGAACTCCGCTGACCATCATGCAGACCATCACCGTAATCCACGGGGCGAAGGCAAACCCCAACAAGCCGAACACGATAACCTTGATCAGATGCTGCATCGTCATCAGCACCGCATGGGTCGCGACATGGCTGTGCCTCTCCAAGGCCAGCGACTTCGTGTAGTTCGCAACAAAGACGCCGGTCGCCCCGAAAAACATTGTCAGAAAACTGGAGATTGCGCCGATCAGGCCCGGCCAGCGTTGCAGGAACACGGGTTTCCGCCCGAGAACGGACCATATGATAAACAACCCGACCCCGGCCTGTACGGCCCGGGCAGGAAGTTCGACGACGATCGCCCCGCCAAGCACGGAACCGACAAGCGACCCCACGCCAAAGGCCAGCAAACCGGGCACATGCACAAACCGCAGCAGCAGCGCCGCCCGAAAAGCATTGGAACTGAACTGGATCACCCCATGCACGGGTATCAGCGCCGCAGGCGGCATGACCGCGGCCATGACCGCCAGCAACAGCGCACCTCCGCCGATCCCGAAAGCCACGGTTATGAAAGAGGCTCCAAAACTCAACAGCACAAGGAGGCCAAACGTCCACGCGCTGATATCAGAGGGCAGGAAATCGATCAGCCAGGTCATTGGGGCCATCCGTTGTTTGTCGAGAAATGGAATTGATTATGAAATAATTTCATCATAACAATATATTCATGAAATTTTTTAAACCATTCCCAACCTGCGACCTTTATGAAGGACGCCTCGAAGCGGCACCGGTCTTTACCGGCGAGGGCCCGGTTTCGCTTGGAGCCGCTTAACCATCGCAACGAGAAATTGCCGCGACTTAACAGACCTGACCGCAGAAACATGGGGAATTCACGATGCGTACTGACTATCTGGGACTTGAGGCCTTCGTGGCGGTCGCCGAACTCGGCAGTTTCGGCAGGGCGGCCGCCTTCCTGAACATCACGCCCACGGCGCTGAGCCACCGGATAAAGAAGCTGGAAGCGGATTTGGGCGTGCAGATGATTGTCCGGACCACCCGGGAAGTCTCGCTCACCAAAGTCGCGCAAGACCTTCTGCCGGTGATTAGGCGGGACCTTGGAAGGATATCCGAGTCCTACGCCCGACTGATGGAAAACGGACGCGCGCAAGAGGAACGTCTCGCTGTCGCATGCCTTCCGACGGTGGCCTACTCGCATTTGCCCGCGATTCTGCCTGAATTCGCGCGCGAATATCGTGAAATGACCATCCAGCTCTACGACCAGCCCGTCGCCCGCATCTATGATCTCGTCGAAAGGGGCGAAGCGGAGTTCGGCATCACCATCGTGACTGCCCGACGCTGGGATCTGGATATTCGGGAGATCTATACCGAGCCTTACCTCGTCCTGATGCGCAAGGACCACCCTTTGGCGGACAAGGAGCAACTCCGGCGAGAGGACTTGACGGGGCTGCCGTTTGTCAGGATCAACACGCAATCCACCAACCGCCAGCTCGTCGACGAGGCCTTGGGCGAGTATGGCGAAGGTATGGTCTGGCGTTACGAAGTCCAAAACCCGGTTATGGCGTTGAACCTTGTGGCGGAAGGCGCCGCTTTGACGGTTCTGCCCGCGATGACGACGATCCTGACCTGGAAAGGGCTGGTGGCCCGGCCGCTTTCCGATGTCCGCATGACGCGCACAATTGGCGTGGCGACCCGGCGAGGCTCTCCGGTGTCTGCCCCTGGACGCCGGCTGCTTCAGATGATCGAGGCCAGTCTTTCCAGCCGCTGATCGGTCACCAGACAGAGCAAACACGAGTCTCTCTCGGCGTCGGCTTCCGGAAAACGCTTTCCAAAACAAGGCAGTGCAGGATGTTACTGTTCCAATGTTCAGGAATGACCCCTTTCACGCCGCGCTTCCGTGAGGCCGTGCGGGGGGATGCGCACGCCGGATAACCGGCGAGACAACCTGGTCCGACACCGGCACATCCCAAACCGCTGCTCCGCCGGTTGCGGAAAATTCTGCGATCAGCCGTGGCAGGTCCGCAAGGTTCGTCACCGTTTCACCACCAACGCCGAAACCGCGCGCGATCGCGGCCAGATCCGTCCGCCCGAAGACCGCGCCTTCGTCGGACCGGCCTTCGGCGCGGAGTTTGTGGATTTCCGACCCGTAAGCACCGTCGTTCAGGACAATGATCAGGATATTCAGATTGTGCCGCCGGATCGTTTCCAGCTCCTGCACATGCATCAACAGGCTTCCGTCGCCATCGAACATCACGACAGTGCGGTCGGGCCTCGCGGCAGCCACGCCCATGGCAAAGGATATTCCGTTTCCGATCGCGCCGAACTCTCGGATTGTCAAAAACCGCTTGTAAGGACGCCCGGGCATATGGGCGAAAAAATAGGAACAATGGCCCGATGAATTGACCAGCTCCCAATCGGCGGGAATGGCCGCATCGAGCGCCGTAACGACATCGCGCGGATCATGGACACCCGGCTCGATCTCGAACGGCGCGCTGTCGGCCGGAGTTTCGCGGATGCGTTTTGCCAATTCCGCCGTGCGCCAGCTGTGCCTGCGTGCAGGTATTGCATCGCGCAGCGCCTCTGCGCCCAGACGAGCGTCGGCCCTCAGGTGCGCCCTGGCCACGATCCTGCCCTGGCTGACGGCAACCGGATCGGTGTCGATCTGCAACACCTGCGCTTTTGGCCACAGCTTTCCGAACGCCGAATTATGGACCGCCAGCGAACAGCCGATGGCGATCACCAGATCGGCCTCGGAAAAGCAGGCGCAAGCCATGTCGGACGAAAAGCCGCCCGCGATGCCGAGCGAGTACGGATCGTCGTGGAACAGGCCGCGCGCAGGCAGGGTTGTGGCCAGCAGGGCGTCGCATTTCTCTGCCAGGTCACGAGCTGCCGGCGCGCCACCCGCTTCGGCAACGCCAAGTCCAGCCATCACGACGATGCGCTTCGCGCCGGCAATCATAAGCGCGGCACGGTCCACGTCATCGGGATGCGGCGGCACCGGAGACAGCTGCGGCATCATCTGAGCGGATGGCTCCGGAAGTTCTGCGGCACCCTTCCAGGGCAGGTTCTGCAGATCGAAAGGCACGCCAATGACGACAGGACGCTGTTCCCGTCTGGCCTGAAGAAAGGCGTCGCGCACGGCTACCGGCATCCGGTCGGGCCAATGCAGCGCATGATAGGCCGCACCCGTGGCCGTGACGAATGGCGCCTGATCGATGGCCTGATTGTACCAGCCCGCCTTGAGCGGCGCCTCGCCCGCAAAAATCACCAGAGGAAGGCGCGCGCGCACCGCGGCTGGAAGCGCTGTCATCAACTGGGTCAGCCCCGGACCGCAGGTCACCGTCGCCAAACCGACATCACCGGTTTTTCGGGCGTAGGCCATCGCGGCCGCCACCGCACAGTGCTCGTGCCGGACATAGACCATCTTGCAGCCCTTGCCCGCGAGCGCGGTGGCCCAGTTCATATTTGCGTCACCCAAAAGCGCAAAACAGGTGTCGACCTGTTCCTGCGCGACCGTCTGGGCCAGAATGTCCGAAACCTGCGGATGTGTCTGCGACCTGCCGGTCATTGCGCGCCCATCAGGCGGCTTGGAACCATAACCTCGCCGCGCGCGATCAGGCGTGCTGTCCGCACCAGACCTGCCGATATGAATTCAAAGCCGTCATCGGACTGTTTGAAAGTGACCGTGACCTCCATCTCTCCCATCGGGTGTTCTATGCGCATGACGGCTGGCGATCCATCGACGGGCCGCACCAGTCCCTCGGCCACCGTTCCGGGTGCCAACGCGCATGCAGCCAGACATTGCGACCCTGTGACAGCCAGCGTCGGATGTGCTGTCCAGGGCATGAAGTAGCGTGCACTGAAATGTCCGCCGGCCAGCGCCTTTGACACGAGACCGATTTTCGGCGTTACGGATTTGGTTACGTCTCCGAGACCCATGCGTCGCCCCGCCTCGATCCGGATTTTTTCCATCCGTTCGAACAAGGCGGTGTTTGCATCCAGTTCGTCCTGCGTTTCCGCGCCGGTTACTCCGAAATCACTCGCCCGCGCGATCATCATCGGCATTGCGACGTCGATGCAGGTCACTTCGATCCCGTCGATGGTTTCACGCTGTTTGCCTGTCGGAAACATCGCGCCGGTCCGCGAACCGACAACATCCAGAAAGTTCAGGCCGACCGGGGCCGCAGTCCCCGGAACGCCGTCGATTGCGACGTCACCGTCATAGAGGACCTTGCCCCCCGGCGTCTGCACGACAGCCTCGACCAGAGCCCCGGTATTGACGGCGCGTATCCGTACAGAGGTCACGGGATCGGATGCCTCGATCAGACCCATCTCGATCGCCGCCGGAGCCACCCCAACCAGAATATTCCCGCATGTCGGCCCGTAGTCCACCAGACGATCCGTCACCGAAACCTGGGCGAAGAAATAGTCTATATCGGCGTCATCGGTTTGGGTCCGGCTCAGCATCGCGACCTTGTTCGTCACGGCATTGCCGCCGCCGATCCCGTCGATATTGCGCGGATTGCCCGCGCCGATAACGGCGATCAGAATTTCGCTCAGCGCGTCCAGATCGTCGGGCAGATCGGCACGGTTGAAATACGGTCCGCGCGAAGTACCGCCGCGCATGAAGTGAAAGGGTACAGGTGTCTGGGTCATTTCAGTGGCCATGGAAGATCAACATATTCTTGAAGCAGGCCCGGCGGGAATTCCCGGCCGAGCGTTGAAGCGAGGAAACAGATGAAGGCGATACCGCAAATCGTAAAAAGAGCGGATTTCGCCCAGGTCAGCCCCGCCCGGACATGGAAGAAGGCAAGGAAGAACAGCGTCAAAGCGATGATGAAGCCGAAAATCGACGACAGGACGAGAAGCCCAAGGAACCAGGCCAATGTGACCCACAGCCCATGCGCCGCTTCCCCGTCCTCGCCGCCCGACAATTCAAGATCGGCAAAGGCCGCGTCGCCTTCGGGCGCGCGCATCATTCGCACCAGCAGCAGCAAACAGCAGACAAGCGTTACCGCACCGACAGTCACAGGGAAAATCTTATCCCCCATCCGCGTGATCATCAGCGCATTGACCCAGGCCACTGCAACATAGGCGGTGATGACCAGAAGGAAGGTCATCGGCGCGCGTTTTCTTCCTGCCGGAGTATCGGAATTCCCGAGAATGTGCTTCGCACTGCGGACACCCACAATGACCGAGACCACGATCAGCGCCAGGATCGCCAGAGACAGCGGTGAGGCCAGATAGTCCACCCCGTGTTCGAACCCGCGGCGGAACCGTGCGCTTGCAACCTGGTTGGCCATGTTTGCAAACGCTTCGGCCTGGCTCGACAGAACGAACCCGATCAGGAACGCGGGCCGCGAATAATCGAAGCGGCGCAACAGGATGCCCAGAAACCCGATACCGACAAGCGCGACCAGATCCGCGAGTTGCTGACTGGACTGGAAGGCCGCAAAGGTGATCATCATGAACAGGAACGGCGCCATCAGCGTAAAGCGGATCGTCGTCAGCCGCGCGATGGTGCCGGACATCAGGATACACAGACCCGCCCCGAATACGTTCGCAAGCGCCAGCGACCAGACGATCGTATAGGTCACGTCAAGGTTGTTGCGGACCATATGCGGACCCGGGTCATAGCCGAGCAGCGCCAGACCGCCCAGAAAAACCGCCATGCTGCCGGAACCGGGAATGCCGAATATCAGCGTCGGAACCAGACCGCCGCCTTCCTTAGCGTTGTTCGAGCTTTCAGGCCCGATCACGCCGCGAATATCGCCGTTCCCGAACTTCGTTTTGTCCTTCGCGGTCTGGACCGTAAATCCGTAGGCGATCCAATCGACCACCGAACCGCCAAGCCCCGGTATCATGCCGACGATTACCCCGATGCCGGAACAGCGCACCGACAGCCAGATGTTTTTCCACCAGTCCTTAAGACCGTCGATCCAGCCCTTGCCCAAGCCGCCCGTTTTTGAAATCGCCTGATCCTGTCGCAACAGCGATACGATCTCGGGGACCGCATAGATACCAAGGCCGATAATCACCAGTGGAAAGCCATCCACGAGGTAAGGAATGTCGTAACTTGCCATTCGAAGCGATCCGCCGGCGCCAGCAGCGCCGATCGTACCGACCATCAACCCCAGACCCGCGGCCACGAGGCCCTTGATCGGCAGCTTGCCGGCAAGGATCGCCACCATCGACAGGCCCAGTATAGTGATCAGGAGCATTTCCGGAAGGCCGAACGCAAGGATCAGCGGGCGCGCGAAAAATATGAAGACCGTCAGAACCATCGCGCCGAGCAATCCGCCGAAAAGCGAGCTTACGAAAGCCGCGGACAGCGCCCGTGCCGCCTCGCCTTTCTTGGCCAGCGGAAATCCGTCGAGGACCGTAGCCTGCGACGCTGTCGAACCGGGTATCCCGAGCAAAACCGAAGAGAACGTGTCGGAGGTCGGGATCACCGCCACAAGGCCAACCATCAGGGCAAGTCCCGAAATCGGATCCATGCCGTACATGAACGGCAACACCAGCGACAGGCCGGCGATTCCTCCCAAGCCGGGCAGCACCCCGACCGAAAGTCCCAAAAGGACCCCCGCAATCAGGAACATGATTTGCTGCGGATGCAAGATCAGACTCAGCGCGTCGCCAAGCGCCGGTAGCGCCGTGTTTATCAGATCCATAAGGAGGGCCCCAAACTATGAAAAGGAAAAGCCCTGCCCGGGGACCGGGCAGGGCTCATGTTCACGCTTTAGTCGAGTGAAACGCCGTAGCTCTCTTTCAGCCAGTCAACGACATATTGCTTGGCCTCGGGCGTTACCGACGTCGCCTGTTCGAATGCCTTCAAGGCACCGGCGCCTGTCAACTGCGGATAGACCCCAAGGGTGACCTCGGACTTCTCAGCGAAATCAGGCTTGGCCTTCACGTCCTCGAAGGCCTTCGTGTAGGTATCCACAACGTCCTGCGACGCGCTGCCTGGCAGGAAGACCATCTTTTGCGCTGGGAAACCCGCGATAAAGAACGCCTTGTAGGCATCCCATGCTACGCCGGACGTTTCACAGACAGCAGTCGCCTCGCAGACTTCCTTGAAGCTTGGCAGATCCGGGAATGTCGGGTCACGGACGATGTTGCCTTCGTCATCCAGCGCGCCGAATGTAAAGACCGGAACGGCCAGACCTGCTTCGACCATCGGTACCACGCTCTTGAGATAGGCCGACGATGTCTGATAGTCGATATTGGCTTCGCCGCGTTCGAACATCAGGCGGCCATCGCCACGGCCCTCGATCCCGAATACCGGGTCCACTGTCAGGCCCAACAGTTTGAAGGCGAGAAGAGGAACCAGATCGAGAGTCGTCGCGCCCTGCGACCCGTACAGGAAAAACTCGTCCGCCAGACCATCGAACCCGCCATTGACTTTAGCGGCAAGGTCGGCCGGCAGATAGATCACGCCACCGGTTCCGGAAGCCAGAACGACTTTCCAGTCCTTGTATTCATAACGCACACGCGGATCGCCCAGCAGATATGGAAACTGGGTCGAACCCGAGGAACCGAACAGCAGCGTGCCGTCATCGGTCGTTTGCTCCTGAAACCAGTTTGCGCCGGCAGTCGATCCTGCGCCGGGGCGATATTTCACGACAACTGTCGGTGTGCCGGGCAGGGTTTCGCTCAGCAGCGGAGCAAAAAAGTTTGCCCACCGTGCCGATCCGCCTGATTCCGAGAACGGAATAACGAATTCAACCGTTTTTCCTGCCAAATCCACCGCCGATGCCGCGGTTCCCATGGCAAGCGCCGAAACGCCCGCGAGTATGCCACACGCCAAAGAGCGTGCAGAGTTTGTTTTTTTATTCATATTATCCTCCCAAAAATCACTTTGCCGAAGCGACATGCTCCGGCGGCGCATACTCCCTACGGCCCTCGCGAGCCGCGTCCTAGCCGAAAATTCGCACAGTCCAATACATTAGACAAATTTGAATTTTGTTATCATTACTGAAAATCATTCAGCAATGACCGGCATTCCAATAACTATCTGCCGACCGCATAGGCCTGCATCAAACGTGGCGTCGCCGCCCCCCGCAACAGGCCCTCGGGATCACGGCTGGCCGCGGACAGACGGCCCAGCGCCCAGGGGCTTGTCACCTCCAACCGATGCCCGCGCGCCCTCAGTCTTTCCAGCGTCGCGGCCGGAAACTGCGGTTCGATCAACATCGTTCCGGGCCTTGTTCCGCGCGGATAGAAACTGGCTTGCAAATGCACCGTGTGGAACAGCGGCCCGTCAATCGCCTGTTGCAGGTTCATGCCATGATGGATGTGACGCAGGAAGAAAGTCAACTGCCATTGGTCCTGCTGATCCCCGCCGGGGGTGCCGAAGGCAATCGCCCGACCATCGGAATGGGTCGCCATGGACGGCGACAGCGTCGTGCGCGGCCTGCGTCCTGGCGCCAGAGAGGTCGGCAGACCTTCGTCCAGCCAGAACATCTGCGCGCGGCTGTTCAGCGGCACGCCAAGTCCGGGGATCACGGGCGAGGATTGCAGCCACCCGCCCGAGGGCGTGGCGGAAACCATGTTTCCCCAGCGGTCGATTGTGTCGATATGAACCGTATCGCCACGGCGGTTCGACAGATGAGCCATCGTTGGCTCACCGCCGCCGACACCTGTATCCTTCGACACGGACCGTCCTGCGCGCTCGATAAATGCCCGTGCCAGAGCCTCATATCCGTCGATGCCCCCCGGCCTCTGATCGAATGAGGCCTGATCCGATATCTGCGCCCTTCGGGAGGCAGCATATTCGCGGGACAAGAGCCGCGCGACCGGAATATCTGAATGATCGGGATCGCCGTAGTAGGCTTCGCGGTCCGCGAAAACCAGCTTGAGCGTCTCGGAGACAAGGTGGACGAACTCGTCGCCACGCGGGTCCAGCGCAGCGATGTCGTCCCTCTCCAGAATCCGCAACGCCTGAAGC
>JBFIHV010000084.1:0-8834 GCA_041601595.1 Amylibacter sp.
GGTTGCAATGGAACAAAACCGCAATATATCTGTTCCGATGATAACACTTGCCACCGCCCATCCGGCAAAGTTCCCAGCAGCAGTAGAAGAGGCATGCGGTATCCACCCCGCACTGCCCGCGCGCATGGCGGACCTGTTCGAACGCGAAGAGCGGATCACCCGCGTCGCGGGCGATCTGGGTGCGGTCGAGGCGATAATCCGTGAAAGGATCGGTCAATGACCGTCGAAACAACAACCCTGTCCAACGGTTTCCGGATCGTGACGGAAAACATGCCGGGGCTGAAGTCCGCGACGCTGGGCATCTGGGTCGGCGCGGGCGGCCGCAACGAGCGTATCGAGCAGAACGGCATCGCGCATTTTCTGGAGCACATGGCCTTCAAGGGCACGAAAGCCCGCAACGCGCTGCAGATCGCCGAGGCGATCGAGGACGTGGGCGGCTTCATCAACGCCTATACCAGTCGCGAAATGACCGCCTATTACGTGCGCGTGCTGGAAAACGACGTTCTGCTTGCGGCGGATGTGATTTCCGACATCATCCTGAACTCGATCTTCGATCCGCGCGAGGTAGAAGTCGAACGCGGCGTGATCCTGCAGGAAATCGGCCAGTCGCTGGACACGCCGGACGACGTGATTTTCGACTGGCTGCAAGAGGTTTCCTATCCCGACCAGCCGCTGGGCCGCACCATCCTCGGTCCTGCCGAGCGCGTGCGCAGCTTTTCGCGCGAGGATCTGCAGGGGTTCGTTGCGGAATTCTACGGACCGGAACAGATGATTCTGGCGGCCGCCGGTGCGGTCGATCACGACCTGCTGGTGAAATTCGCCGAACGGACATTCGGCCATATCGCGCGGCGTCCGGCGCAGCAACCTTCCACGGCCAGCTTTTCCGGCGGCGAGCGCCGCGTGGTCAAGGAGCTGGAGCAGGCGCATTTCAGCCTCGCGCTGGAGGCTTCGGGCTATCGCGATCCGGACATCTATACGGCGCAGATCCATTCGGTGGCGCTGGGCGGCGGCATGTCCTCGCGGCTGTTTCAGGAGGTTCGTGAAAAACGCGGGCTGTGCTATTCGATCTATGCCCAGGCGGGCGCTTTTGCCGACACCGGCATGCTGACGATCTATTCGGGGACCAGCGCCGCCGATATCCGCGATCTTACCAACCTGACGGTCGACGAACTGCGCCGCTCGGCCGACGACATGACCGAGGAAGAGGTCGCCCGCGCCCGCGCCCAGATGAAGGCCGGCATGCTGATGGGGCTGGAAAGCCCGTCTTCGCGCTGTGAACGGCTGGCGCGGATGACCGCGATCTGGGACCGGGTGCCGCCGCTGGAAGAGATCATCGAGAAGATCGACGCGGTGACCGTGCAGGGCGTCAAGGATTATGCCGCGGCCCTGTGCACGCGCAACAAACCGGCGCTGGCGCTTTACGGTCCGGTGGCGCAGGCCCCCAGCGCCGAAGAGGTTGCAGAGAAACTGGCCGCATGACACCGATTTTCAGGAAGCGCGCGCAACTTGTCATCCCGTCCGACCGGTTGATGCTGCGCCTGCCTGAAATGAAAGACCACGGCGAGTGGGTGCGGTTGCGCCGCGAAGGCGCGGAATACCTGAGCCCGTGGGAGCCGGTCTGGGCCGAGGACCATTTTTCCAAACGCGCCTTCTCCAACCGCGTCTTCTGGTCCCGCAAGACGTTCGAGGAAGGCAAGGGCCTGCCCCTGTTTCTGATCCGCAGGTCGGATCAGTCTCTGCTGGGAGCGGTGACGCTGGACAATATCCGACGCGGCCCGTCGCAATGCGCGACGCTGGGCTACTGGACGGGTCAGGAATACGCGCGTCAGGGCTACATGTCCGAAGCGATCATGGCATTGGTGCATTACGCCTTTACCGAGTTGGACCTCAGCCGGATAGAGGCCGCCTGCCTGCCGGAAAACAAGCCGTCGCGCGGGTTGCTGGAAAAGAGCGGCTTCAAATACGAAGGCGTGGCGCAGAGCTATCTGCAAATCGCCGGACGCTGGCGTAACCACGTTCTCTATTCAAATCTGCGTGCGGACAGGCGCGGAAAGACGGATGCCGGTTAGGCGAATTCGGGCGAATCGGCTAGCATGACGCGGTTCCGACCGAGGATTGCCGCCATGTACCGCCTGTTGCACCTGTTTCTTGCCCTGATCCTGCTGCCTGTCGCCGCGCAGGCGCAGCGTATCCCCAGCCACTGTATCGCGCTGGCCGAAAGCGGCCCTCCGGTGCGTCTGGCCAGCCTGTCGCTGGCCGAGGACGAGGTGGCGATTTCCTATGTCGGCCATTCCATGTACCTGATCGAAACGCACGGCGGCATGTCGGTGGTGACAGATTACAGCGGCGGGGCGCTGGACAGCGGTGGCCAGCCGCCGGATATCGTGACCATGAACAATTCGCATTCCAGCCATTTTACCGACTACACCAGCCCTTCGACGCGCCATGTGCTGCGCGGATGGGGCCAAGACGGCAAGGCGGCAGAGGTCCATCTCGATCTGGGCGAGATGCTGGTCCGCAATGTCACCACCGACCGGCGCGGCTACGGCGGCGTGGTGCCGGACGGCAATTCGATCTTCATCTTCGAGGTGGCGGGCCTGTGCATCGGCCATTTCGGACATCTGCACCACGAACCGTCCGAAGAGCAATACGCGCTGATGGGGCGGCTGGACGTGGTGATGGCGCCGGTCGACGGCGGCATGACTCTCGACCTTCCGACCATGATCAAGGTGTTAAAACGGGTGCGGGCCTCGATCGTGCTACCGATGCACTGGTGGGGCAACGGCACGCTGGACGAGTTCCTGGCGGGCATGCGCGACGAATTCGTGATCGAGGAACAGGGGCCGGTCGGCATCGTCGTGTCCCGCGATACCCTGCCGCTGAGGCCGACCGTCAAGGTCATGCGGCCATCCTATTCCGAAAGAGTCCCCGGCTGACGCTTGAAAGCGGTTCCGGCTTGTGGTTAGTCGGAAACGAACTATTGCGGACCGGCCATGACCCTGAACCCCCTCGACGAAACCTTCGTGTCCCTGCTGACGGACGCCTTGCCCGACGGCTCGGTTTTTCCGGCAACTCCCGATTTTCTGGAAGAGCCGCGCGGGCGCTATCAGGGGGCGGAAACCGTCGTCGCCAAGCCGCGCAATACCGCCGAGGTGGCGCGCATCGTCCGGCTCTGCGGCGAACGCCGCGTCGGTATCGTGCCCTACGGCGGCGGAACAGGCCTTGTCGGCGGGCAGGTCCTGTCCGAGGGACCGGCGGCCCTGATCCTGTCTTTGGAGCGCATGAACGCCATCCGCGAGGTTCGGAGCGACGACAACACCCTGATCTGCGAGGCCGGAGCGATCCTGTCGGACGTTCAGGACGCCGCATCGGATGCCGACCGCATGTTTCCGCTGACGCTCGCCTCGCAGGCGTCTTGCCGCATCGGCGGCAATCTGGCCACAAATGCCGGCGGGGTGCAGGTTCTGCGCTATGGCAACGCCCGCGACCTGTGTCTGGGGATAGAGGCGGTGATGCCGGACGGATCGGTCCTGCACGGGCTGAGCGGACTGCGCAAGGACAACACCGGATACGACATCCGGCACTTGCTGATCGGCTCCGAAGGCACGCTGGGCATCATCGCCGCGGCGGCCCTGAGACTGTTTCCCAAGCCGCGCGCCCATGTCACCGTCTTCGCGGCCGTCGCCGATCCGGCGCAGGCGATCCGGTTGCTGGGTCATTTGCAGGACCACATGGACGGCGCGATCAGCGCATTCGAACTGATGCACCGGCAGGGCATGGATTTTCTGGCCGAAAAGTTGCCTCAGGTCCGGTTGCCATTTCCTGACATGCCAGACTGGTCGGTGCTGTGCGAGGCGACGGGCGGCGCCGACAGCGATGTTCCGAACCGGATGATGTCGGCTCTGGAGTCGGCGGCCGACGCCGGGCTGATCGAGGATGCGGTGCTGGCGCAATCGGCCGCGCAGCGCGACGACTTCTGGGCCGTGCGCGAGAATATCCCCGAGGCGAACCGCCGGATCGGCGCGATTTCCTCGCATGACATTTCAGTGCCGATCCCGGCCATCCCGGCATTCATCCCGGAAGGTGTCAGGGCGCTGGCCGCGCTGGGCGAATTCCGGGTGAACTGTTTCGGGCATCTGGGCGACGGCAACATCCATTACAACGTGTTTCCGCCCGCAGGCCGCGACCGCAGCGAGTTTGTTTCCCTGCGCGGCAGGATCAAGGAAACCCTGCACGATCTGGTGCATTCCTTCGGCGGCTCGGTGTCGGCGGAACACGGGATCGGACGGCTCAAGACGGGCGATCTGGAAAAATACGGCGATCCGGCCAAGCTGGCGGCGATGCGCGCGATCAAGGCGTCGCTCGACCCGATGGGCATCATGAACCCCGGCGCGGTGCTGAAACGGGTCTGAGTCGCATCAGCGGAATTGACAGGAATCATTTCCGGATTTAATTGGACACCGTGGGCAGCGATGGCGTCGCCGCCCCTGATCGCACTCCGTGCATCCCAGACAAGCTTTTATCCTGCACGCCCGGATCAACCGCCGGGCGGTTTGCGTCCGGCAACAGATGAGGATAATTCATGTTCGACACCCGGAAAAGACCCGACTATTTCACCTGCCACAACGGTGACAAGGCGCCGCTGCCGTTTTCCGCCGCCGAATACGCAGGCAGGCTGGCGCGGCTGCGCAAGGTCATGGCGGAAAAGGACCTGCCCGCCGTTCTGCTGACCTCGATGCACAACATCGCCTATTACTCCGGCTTCCTGTATTGCAGCTTCGGCCGGCCCTATGCCTGCGTGGTGACACAGGACGCCTGCACCACGGTCTCGGCCAATATCGACGCGGGCCAGCCGTGGCGGCGGTCGGTCGGCGACAACGTCATCTACACCGACTGGCGGCGCGACAATTACTGGCGGGCGGTGCACAGCCTGATCGGTTCTCCGAAACGTCTGGGGATCGAAGAGGACCACCTGACGCTGGCGGGCCGCCGGACGCTGGGCGCCATGCTGGACGATCCGGAAACGGTGGATATCGCGGCGGCAGCCATGGCCTTGCGCATGAAAAAATCGGTCGAGGAAATCGCCCTGATCCGCGAGGGCGCGCGCATTGCCGACCTTGGCGGCGACGCGACCCGTGCGGCCATCCGTGAAGGCGCGACCGAGATCGAGGTCGCCATGGCCGGCCGCGACGCGATGGAGGCGGAAATCGCCCGCGCCCATCCCGACAGCGAACTGCGCGATACCTGGGTCTGGTTCCAGTCGGGTCTGAACACCGACGGCGCACATAATCCGGTGACCACGCGGGCGCTGCGCAAGGGCGATATCCTGAGCCTGAACACCTTCCCGATGATCTCCGGCTATTATACCGCGCTGGAAAGGACCCTGTTTCTGGGCGATCCGGACGCCGCCAGCCTGAAGCTGTGGCAGGCCAACGTGGCGACCCATGAACTGGGCCTGTCGCTGATCAAACCGGGCGCAACCTGTTCCGGCATCTGCGCCGAACTGAACCGGTTTCTGGCGGGCGAGGGCCTGCTGCAATACCGGTCCTTCGGCTATGGCCATTCCTTCGGCGTTCTGAGCCACTACTACGGCCGCGAGGCGGGTCTGGAGCTGCGCGAGGATATCGACACGGTGCTGGAACCCGGCATGGTGGTGTCGATGGAGCCGATGCTCTGGGTGCCCGAGGGCACGGCGGGCGCGGGCGGCTACCGCGAGCACGATATCCTGATAGTGGGCGAAAACGGGGCCGAGAACATCACCGGTTTCGCCTATGGACCCGAGGCGAATGTGATCGGGGGGTGAGGGCCTTTCGGCTCCGTGGCGACGCGGGGCCGGATTTCACACGCGCGCGCATGGCGTCCGGTCGGCTTCTGACTGGTTCCGGATTGGGTGTCGGCCTTGGCAGGCGACGGAAGGACTGGCCCGAGGACAAGTCGCCGTTCGATGCGTGTCGCGATCAAACGCGATTGCCCGGGGGCCGCCCGCGGCGCTCGCGCAGATCAGACGCCTGGACGGATGCGCCCGATTTCGCGCTTTCCTTTGCGGTTTCCGCAGGTCATACCCGGGGCATGCGCCATGACCTCGCCCATTTCGAGAAGATCGCCCGCGACACCGTCGCCGCCCTGCCGGTGGTCTTCCGCCCCGCCGCAGAGGCTGTCCTGCTGCGCGTCGCCGAATGGCCCGAGCCCGATATGCTCGACGATCTCGGCATCGCGGACCCGCAGGATCTGACGGGGCTCTACGAGGGCATTCCCATGACCGAGAAATCGGTTCAGGACATGGCGCCGCCTCCGGATATCGTCTGGCTGTTCCGAGGGCCGATCCTGGCCGAGTGGCGCGACCGCGGCGATGTCGCGCTGGACGAGCTGATCGCCCATGTGGTGATCCACGAATTCGCCCATCATTTCGGCTGGACCGACGAACAGATCGCCGCCATCGACCAGTGGTGGACCTGAGAGGCTGTCTGCCCCGCGCAGCGGACTTCAACCGCCAGCGAGGCTCTTCCTCCGCTTTTGGTGGAGGGTTTCCAACGCGGGCCAACGACCGGCCACGCCACAACTGAACGCTGCGGCTCGCAGCAGAAAACCTTTCTCAAGTCGGTCATCCGGGCGTCTGCGCAAGATGACCGGCTTGAGGATAAGCCGCTCGGCGGTTGCCGATCCAACTCCGCGATCCAGCGATCAGATGTCGAGCAAAGCCTTCGCTTCGGCCAGCGCGTCAACCGATGCCTGATGGTTGCCCGCTTCGTGCTCCGCCGCACCCGTCGCGCGAAGCTCCTTCACGCGAGCCGTGGCCTCTTCGCTCAGGGCTGCGGTTTCGAGCGCAGCGTCGATGGCGGCCATGTCTGCGGGGCACTGAAACGCCAATGCCGGCCCGGCGAGAAGCGCGAGAAACGCGGTCGTAACGAGTATCTTCATATCAAATATCCCTTCTGAAAGCGCCGCTTGGCGCAGTGCTTATAATACCACTGGCACAGGATGGCGGCGATCACATTCATGTGCGCGCCGTTGGAGTACCCACCGCCGGTCTGGCGATTTGTCGAGCGCCGCGCGTTCGCGGCCTCGGAGATGAATGATTGCCATCGGTTCGGAGCGGTGATCTGAATGAATTTCGAGGAATGCCCCAGCCAATCCGATGTCTGGCCTTACAGCCCCTCGAACGCGCACAGGACCTGAACCGGCACGCCCAGCTTTTCAATGACCTCGCGGCCCTTCAGGTCCGGCAGGTCGATGATGAAGCTCGCCTGAACCACCTGCGCGCCCAGCCTTTCGACCAGTTTTATCCCCGCCGCAGCCGTGCCGCCGGTGGCGATCAGGTCGTCGACCAGCAGGACCCGCTCGCCGGCCTGCAGGGCATCGTCGTGCAACTCCATCGTGGCGGTCCCGTATTCCAGCGCGTAATGCTCGGCGATCGTCGCGCCGGGCAATTTGCCCGCCTTGCGGATCGGAACGAAGCCGAGGCCCAGCTGATGCGCCACCGCGCCGCCGAGGATGAAGCCGCGCGCCTCCAGCCCCGCGACCTTGTCGATGTGCAACTCGCGGCAGACCGCGACGATCAGGTTTACCGACAGGCGCAGGCCCTCGGGGTCGCCGAACAATGTGGTGACATCGCGGAACAGGATGCCCTCGTGCGGGAAATCGGGGATCGTGCGGATATAGTCGCGGATGTCCTTGGTCACAGCACCCGCCCCGCAACCGCATCGAGCTTCGCCAGCATCGCCGGATCGCGCATGTCGGGTTGCGTCAGGATAGCGTATTCCAGCGCCCGGTCGCAGCCGTGCGGGCAGGGCGCGCGCTTCTTGCCCAGCAGGCGGGGCAGGCGGGCGACAAGGCCTTTGGCGTTCTCGGAATTGCCCTTCAGGGTGGCGATGACCTTGGACACGTCCACCTCTCCGTGATCCGGGTGCCAGCTGTCGTAGTCGGTGATCATGGCGACCGAGGCATAGCAGAGCTCGGCCTCGCGGGCCAGCTTGGCCTCGGGCATGTTGGTCATGTCGATGACGTCGCAGCCCCAGACCTCGCGGTACATCTTGCTCTCGGCCAGGGTGGAAAACTGTGGCCCTTCCATCGCCAGATAGGTTCCGCCTTCGTGGACCGTGATGCTCCGGGCGCGGGCGGCCTCGGCACAGGCCGCGCCCAGACGCGGGCAGATCGGATGCGCCAGCGAGACATGCGCGACGCAGCCCGGACCGAAGAAGGATTTTTCCCGCGCGAAGGTGCGGTCGATGAACTGGTCCACGATGACGAAATCGCCCGGCGCCAGTTCCTCGCGGAACGATCCGCAGGCGGACACCGACACCACGTCGGTGACGCCTGCGCGTTTCAGCGCATCGATATTGGCGCGGTAATTGACGGTGGAGGGTGTCTGGACATGTCCGCGCCCGTGCCGGGGCAGGAAGACCATCCGCACCCCGTCGAGCGCTCCGAACAGCAGCTTGTCCGAAGGCGCGCCGTAGGGGCTGTCGACCACGCGCCATTCCGCGCCCTCGAGCCCGTCGATGTCGTAGACGCCGCTGCCGCCGATCACGCCAATCACTGTTTCCATGTTTTTTCCCTTCAATTTCGCTCGCGTATTCGGTTGCTCAGCGCTGGCCCGGACGGTTCAGCGGGAACACCTCTTTCACCGCAGAATAGTCGCGATAGCCCAGCCGCGCCATCGGTTGATAGCCGGTCACGTCCAGCAGCCCGTCCCTGATAAAGGCGTCGTTGATATGCACGCCGACGACACGGCCGATGACCAGCGTGTAACTGCCGGGCAGGTCCACCATTTCGAACAGCTCGCACTCCAGCGCGGCGGGGCTTTCCTCGACATAGGGCGCGGCGACGATCCGCGA
>JBFIHV010000085.1:0-8793 GCA_041601595.1 Amylibacter sp.
CGCTCCATGATGATCGCGTCGCCCTTGCGCCACTCAACCAGTTTGAAGGGTCCGGTACCGTTGACTTCTGTCGCAATTCCGGCGCTGCCGACTTTTTCGACAAAGGCCTTGGATACGACTTCCTGGAACGGAAGCATGGCGGGCAGGATCGGCCATGGTTCGCTCTGGTTGATACGCACCGTATCGCCATTCACGACCTCGACAGACGCAATCGGACCAAGGAGGCTCTTGCGCGGGCTGGTCTGGCCGTCGCCCATCGCGCCCTCTACGGTCAGGCGGTCGAGCGTGAATTTCACGTCTTCGGCCGTCAGTTCGGACCCGTCATGGAACTTGATACCCGAGCGGATTTTAAAGTCATAGACCGTCGGCGAAACCTGAACGAAGGATTCGGCGATTTCAGGAACCACTTTCATGTTGCCGTCGCGCGTCAGAATGCCGTCGTACATGTTCCGTATGATCGTCTCGGTTTCCCGTTTGCGATGGTTCGCAGGGTCCAGCGTGTCTGCATCCAGCGTGAAACCGACCACCAGTTCAGAGGACTGCACCGCAGGCGAGGCCGCACAAAGGGCCACTGCAGACGCCAACAGGACTTTCTGTAATGTCTTCATTTTCTCTTCTCCCTATAGATTTCCGCAGTTTTGACGCCGCGACATCCCGTTTTGGCAACGGGTACTACCTTACATGCATGAATCATGCCAAGACCTGCGCCCCGCAAACCAGCCCGAAAACTCCCGATTATTCAAACAATTGCATCGGCCGGATTTTCTGCATTTTAGCACCAATCGCCAAATTGCGCGAATTGCACGCGTTACTGGCAGATATTACACGCATTTTGGCCGTAACCGGTTGTGCGCCGCTTCATCGCGCGGAGCGTCCTTTGGAAAGCCGCGCCCTGCGCCTGCGCGCCGCCGATCCGGGGATGCCCAGCATATCGCGGTACTTGGCGACCGTCCGCCGCGCAACAGCGATGCCCCGGCCCTTGAAATGCGCGGCGATGGCCTCGTCCGATATGGGCCTGTCGGCTGGTTCGCCTTTGATCATGCGCCTGATCTCGTCACGAACCGCAGTCGAGGAAACGCTGCCCTCGCCGTTTTCCTGCGGCAGACCAACGCTGAAAAAGTCGCGCAACCTGACCGTTCCGCGCGGCGTGGCCATCATCAGCCCCGCGGTCACTCTGCTGACAGTGCTTTCGTGAACACTGGCGGCGCCCGCTATATCCGCTATGGACATGGGAACCAGATGTGAAGGCCCGTGCGCCAGAAATCCGGTTTGCCGTCGCACCATCTCGGCGGCAATGGTCAGTGTCGTGACGTTCCGGCGGGCGACGGCTTTTTCCAGCCAGCGGGCCTCTGCGAGCAGCAGTTCCTTGTCCGGCGAACCCGAGTTTCGGGTTTCCTTCGGGTCGATATCGTCCCGAACCGCAATTGCGGGCAGGTTCGACCGGTTAAGTTCCACCTGCCAGTTTCCGTCGCGTCCCGTCGCCACCAGATCGGGCGGAACCAGCGGGCTTGGCGCGCTGTCAAACGCCGCACCCGGCTTGGGGTTGAACCCTTTTATTGTCTTCACCTGAGCCATGATCGCGTCAGGGGTCGTCTTTCCAAGACGCGCGAGGCGGTCCAGTTCGCCCCGCCCCACCAGTTCCAGATTGTCGAGGACCAGCGCCAGGGTCTCGTTGAGAACACCCGCCTCGGTGGCCTGTAACCGCAGGCATTCGGAAAGCGAGCGCGCGAACAGGCCGGCGGGTTCGAAGCCTTGCAGAATTTCGAGAACGGCCTCAACCTCTTCGACGGAACAGGCAGCTTCGGTTGCGATTTTCGCCAGGGGTCTGCCCAGCCATCCGCTCGGCTCGAGCGCTTCGGCCAGGAAACAGGCGATCCCTTTCTGCCGAGGATCACGGATCGAAAGATCGATCTGGTGCCGCACGTGTTCATGCAGTCCGGCGGCGGGGGACGCCACGTTTTCGCCGGTTTCCCGCCAATCCGAGCCGGAGGACGCCCCGCCAGAAATGCCGCGTGCCGAGTGATCATCGCCCCTGCCCGCTTCCGAACCGCCACCGGCCGCGGAGACCGGAGCTTCGCCGGAGGCCGCAAGCCTCAGATACGGATTGGAAGACGCCTGGATCGCCAGGAATGCCGCAAGCGCGCGGTTGTTGAATTGCAGCAACCCAATCGCCTGACGCATCTGCGGCGTGATTTTCATCGTCCGCACATGCTGCAACTGGACCGCGTGGCTGGTAATCATAGGATCGTGCCCGCCAGTTTGAAGAATACGCTTTGGTCCCGTACACCACGTCAATCTATATCCGATTGAGGATCACTACAAGACAAGCGGATGACGCCCGGGCCGGACAAAAATCCGGTCGGGACGCTCAATTTCTCCAATCGAGGGACGCTTCAGGCGGCGTGACGCTCCGGCCGGACCGACTGCGGGCGCAGGATGCTGGCGTGCAGGGCGCGTATCGCGGGTTTCAGGTCTCCCCGCGCCAGGACGAACTGGACATCGACGTTGCGCGGAGTCTGATGTGCCGCGATCACCTCGATCCCGGCTTCATCAAGCGCCTGAAGTCCGCGCGTCAGGACACGCAGGCCGGTCAGATCACGGCCAATGGCGGAGGCGATCGACAGCGACCGCATGTTCAAGGTCGCGGACGGGTACAGCCGTTCGAGATCGCGCTCCACGCGCCGCACGGTTTTAAGCGAGGCCTCGAGGTAATGGGTGATCGTATTGGCGTTCGAGGTCTTGGAAACGATCCGGACATTGTGGCGGCGCAGGGCCTCCAGTATCGCGGTATCGTAGCCTTTGACGCCGACCATGTCCTGCTCGAACAACTCGAAAGCCACCACGTCCAGGCCGGTCACGATCTCGACTTCCGGCTCTTCGGCCTTGCAGTCGTCAATCAGCGTGCCCGGATCACGGGGTTCGAAGGCATTGGTCACGCGCAATGCCACGTCGGCCTGCCGCAAGGTCTTGGCGGCTTTCGGATGGATCGCCTCCATCCCCATGTTCGACAATTGGTCCGCCACGTCGTAGTTGGTGTGTCCAAGCTTGCGCACGGCATCTTCACCGACCAGCTTGGGATCTGCCGAGGACAGATGGAACTCCTTGTGGATGATCGCCTCCCGCGCGCCGGTGATGGCCGCGATGTTGGAAAAGGTCACCTCGGAATAGCCACGGTCGAATTCGCGCATCAGGCCTTCGCGGCACTGGGCATAGCCGGTGACGATCGGCAGTTCGGTCGTCAGATCGACGTCAGACAGCCCCGCGGATATGCGTTCCTGCAACGTGTATGCGCCTTCGTCACGCCAGCCGCTCAGGTCGACGAAACGGGCGTTGACGCCCGCGCGGCGCAGCATCAGCGTCGTGACAAAGGCCGAATGCGCCTCGCCGAGTCCAGACAGAAGTTCCCGGATTACAAGCATATGCTCCGACAGGCGGAAATGGCCATAGGAGCACAGCCGCCGCAGGTCCACAAGGCAGTTGTGCGCCCCCTGAATGCGATCACGGACGAACGTATCCGCTTCGGTCAGGTCGTCCGGATGGTCCAGCACGTCGTGATGCGCCTTGCCCATCGCCGTGGCCACGCGGCTCAGCGCATCTTGCCAGCCGTCGTCATCGTCATCGTTCGCAAACACCGCATAGACGCCGGGCGAGCCCGACTTCTTGTGCTCGAGCAACAGGTCGGTAATTCCGCCAAAAGCCGAAACAACGAACATGCGGTGATAGATTTCGGCATCCTTGCGGGGGCCGATAAAGAGCGTGTCCATCAACTCGCGGACGCGGAGCATCGATGTGCCGCCGATTTTCTCGACGGTATTTTCCGGATAGGTCACTTGTATCTCCCCGGCGCGGGGCCGGGTCCTTGTTCTAGGAGGTTTGCAGCGCGTAGGAGCCGTCTTCCTGATGCACTTCATTGCCGGTCACCGGCGGATTGAAGGCGCAGGCCATGACAAGCTCTTCCTCGGCGCGCAGGACATGGCGGTCATGTTCATTCAACGCATACATGACGCCGGGCCTGATGGCGTGGGTTTCGCCGGTCTTTAGATCGGTTATCGAGCCGCTCCCCTTCATGCAGAAGACGCTTTCGAAATGGTTCTTGTATTCGAAAGTGTGCTCGGAGCCCGCCTGCAGAAACGTGATGTGAAAGCTGAAGCCCATCTTGTCATCGGCCAGCAGCATCCGCACAGATGTCCATTGCGCATCGGATACGGTCCGTTCGGTACCGAACAGGTTTTGAAGATCGCGAACAATCATTGGGCTACTCCGCTGCAAGTCTGTTTTGAATTGTGGCGTCGCGGGCCGCATCCAGCAGGATGTTCAGCCCCTTGCGGAACGACGCCGCCGGGGTCGTCAGCGGCGCAAGCACCTTCACGACCTGATCCTCGGAACCCGAGGTCTCGATGATGAGGCCCTTTTCAAAGGCCCGCGCGCAGATGTCACCTGCCAGATCACCCGATCCGGTATCGACGCCCTGCATCAGACCGCGCCCCTTCAGGCGGGATCCCGGGATCAACGCGGCGATCTCGGCCAAAGCCTTCGTCAGAATGGCTGAATTCTCGGCCAGCCTGTCCTGGAAAGCCCTGTCGGACCAGAACTTCTCGATGGCCACGCGGGCCGTGACAAAGGCGTGTGTGTTGCCGCGGAAGGTGCCGTTGTGCTCGGCCGGTCCGAAAATGTCATATTCCGGACGGACCAGCATCAGCGCCATGGGCAGACCAAATCCGGACACGGATTTCGCCATGGTCACGATATCCGGCATCACGCCCATTTCCTCGAAGGAAAAGAACGTGCCCGTCCGGCCGCAACCGGCCTGAATGTCGTCGATGATCAGCAGGGCACCGTGTTCGCGGGCAAGTTCGGCGACGCGCCGCACCCACTCGGGACGCGCGGCATTCAGGCCGCCCTCGCCCTGTACGGTCTCCAGAATGATCGCCGCCGGCGCGTCCATGCCGCTGGACGGATCGGACAGCATGGCAGCAAGCAGTTCCGTCGTGTCGACGTTTTCGCCCATGTAGCCGTCGAACGGCAAGCGTGTCACGCCGCCCAGTTCCATACCGGCGCCGCCGCGGTGATAGCCGTTGCCGGTCGCTGCCAGCGCGCCCATCGTCACACCGTGAAATCCGTTGGTGAACGAGATAATGTTGGTGCGTCCCGTGACCTTGCGCGCGAGTTTCATCGCCGCCTCGACGGCGTTTGCGCCTGTCGGGCCGGTAAACATCACCTTGTGATCCATGTCGCGCGGTTTCAGGATGTGTTCCTCGAACGCCGTCAGGAAGGCCGCCTTGGTGTCGGTGTGCAGGTCGAGCGCATGCGCCAGACCGTCACCGGCAATATGCTCGATCAGAGCCGCTTTCATATCCGGATCGTTGTGGCCGTAGTTCAGCGATGAACAACCGGCCAGAAAGTCGATATAGCTGCGGCCGCTGGCGTCGGTCATTTCCGAGCCCTTGGCCGAGGTGAAGACCGTGTCAAAACCACGGCAATAGCTGCGCGCTTCGGATTCGCGACGCGTGAATACAGATGTTTCGGCTGACATGTCAGTCGACATAGTGTTTCCTTTTTTTTGGGAGAGTCGAAGGCGCGAGCGTTGGCGACCCTTCAGGCCGCGCTTTTCATCCGCTCGGGCATCTTGATCGTGACCATGTGTTCGGTCGCTTGCTGGCCCTGAAAATGCGTGTCGCGGGTAAAATGCGCCTCCGCTTCCAGTTCGCCGCCCTGTCTTTTGGCAAACCCGCGGAACAAGGCCCAGGAGGCGTCGTTGTCGCGGGTGATCGTCGTCTGGACGCGGGTCACATCGTTGCAGATGTCGCGCTCCATAAGGGACTTCAGCATCCTGCCGCCAAGACCCATCCCGCGCGCCTCTTTCGAGACGGCAACCTGCCAAACGAACAGGGCTTCGGCGTCGTCCGGCAACAGATAGGCGGAAATCCAGCCGACGATCTTGCCGTCCAGTTCGGCGATGACGCAGGTGTCGCGGAAATGATCGCACTGGATCAGGTTGCAATACATCGAGTTCTCGTCGAGCGGCTTGCAGGTCTGGACGAGCTCCCAGATATCCGCGCCATCCTCGGAGGTTGGCTGCCGGAATGAGGGCGTAGGCTTACGTAACGTTTTCAGTCTGTGCAGCATTGCTTTTTAAACCTCTTTTACTTCGCTAACCCTAAGTAACCCGTCCGAGCTTTAATTTCAAGTAACTAAGCATTTTTTCTGGATAATTGGCAAATGTTGGCAATTTTTTACCACATATTTCCAATTTTCCTTACAATAATAAGTTTTGGAAAAGGATTTTAATTTTACGCATTAAAGTGTTTTGGCAATTTGATTCTTTGGAATTGAATCCGGAGTGTTTGTCTGCGACGATTACCCGGTTTACACGACGAGGGCGGGAAGAATGGATCGGACGGACGAAAGCCTGATCGCGCTGCGCCGCATACTGCGCAAGAGCGAGCGTTACAGCAGGGAGCTTGCGCAGGCTGCCGGACTGACCGCTGTCCAGTTCCGCGTCTTGCAGATCATCGCAGAGACCGGCGGCTGCACGCCCAAAGACATTTCCCTTCGCATGAAAGTTTCTCAGGCGACCGTCACATCGCTTGTGCACAAGCTGGTCGATCGCGGCATGGTATCTATGGAGCGGTCCGAGATCGACGGACGCCAGAAAGACATCGTCATGACGGAGAAGGGGCGCGAAGCGATCGAGCGGGCGCCCGATGCGCTGCAGCAGCTCTACGTCCGCAAGTTCGAGGCTCTGGAGGACTGGGAGCAGGCGCAGCTTGTTGCGTCGCTGGAGCGCGTGGCGGCCATGCTGGATGCCGAAGACACGGATGCGGCGCCGGTTCTCCATGTCGGCGACATCGACAGACGCGCCTGAGTTTTGATCCCGGCCGCGTGCCTCCCGGATGTCCCGTGCCCAGTGCCTCCGTCCGGAATTTTCTTGCGAAAGCGGCAGTCATATTTGATACCGGTTGAACCGCAGAAATTCTTGGAACGGAATTGATAGATGAGCGCGCCCGATCCCTACATGCATCACCCCGAATTGCGGGGGAAGATCACAGACCCCCTTCAATCGTTCTTTCGCTCATTCAACGCAGCCGACGTGGCGGCCCAGTTACCGGACCCCTCCTCACTGCTGGATATGCTTCATTCCGATGCCGAGCGCGAGCAATCGCGCGCCGAGGCCCTGGCAGGGCGTCCGGATCAGGACCTCTGGGTATTTGCCTATGGCTCGCTGATGTGGGACCCCGCGTTCCGGTTTTCCGAAGTGCGCAGGGGCTACGCGCCCGACCATGCGCGGCGCTTCATCCTCAAGGATCTCTTCGGTGCGAGGGGAACAAGAGAGGTTCCCGGCCTGATGGCAGCCCTCGACGAAGGGCCCGGTTGCGAAGGCCTGCTGTTCAGGATCGACCGGGAGGATGTCGATACCGAAACCGAAATACTCTGGCGGCGCGAAAAGGCCGGCCCTGCCTATGTTCCCCGCTTTATCGATGTCACCTCCCCGGGCCAAAGCGTCGTCGCATTGACCTTTGTGGCGGATCACGGGGCCGAGGTGATCGATGCCGACATTACCCGCGATGAACAGATACGGTTCCTCGCGACGGGTAGCGGTTTCCTCGGGACCAGCATTGAGTACCTGACGAATATCGAAAGCCAGTTCCGGGCACTGGGCATATTTGACGAGGAAGTCTCCGGACTGCTGCGAGAGGCACAGGAATTCATCAAGTCGCGTTAAAGGCCGTCGATTTCCAAATGACGCATCAGCAGGGCGCCGTCGGGCCGCGAAACCAGCAGGTCAATTTGTGGATCACATACAGAATGAAGGAAACCGTCAGATTGGGCGCGGTCAGCGGCGCGATCACGGCCAAACCGTTCCCCTGTGAGTAACGGGGGTTCCTCGAGAGATAATACTGGACATCCTCGAACGGACTGGTCCGCCAGTTTTCAATCTCGGCCTCACTGTCCCTGGTGATCCAGCCCACGCGCCGGATCAGCGGATCGCTTGCGTCCGCCGGCTCGACCCCGGATGTCTGCGCCAGATCAAGCAAAAGCTTTTGCCATCGCTTCGGGGTCTGCCGTTGCGGAAAGGGGTGGCACCTCCAAAAATATCTCGAAATCAGGTGAAAACTGGACGGATGCACGGGCATCGCGAAAAAGACAACGGACCGCAACGGGTGCGCCAGCTTGTAGCGGAACGCCTCTTTCGCGCCAAACCACAGCGTGCTCGCGGAGCCGCGATAGTCGGGCAAAAGGCCGGCTTCGGCGCGCAGCACGGCGCGCCAACGCCATCCGGAGCGATGCTCGAATATATGCATCGCGCAGTATCCGACCAACGCGCCCGTCTCGTTCCGGTATATCTGGATTCTTGTCCGGACCGCGTCGGGCCGCACGATGTAATAGGTGAACTCCTCTATCGTGACGCCCGCGAATATCTTGTCATGGACGCGGTAGAGGCTGCGCAGGAACGCGTCGAGTTCCGCCTGACGCAAGTCCGCCGGATGGACGACCTCCGCTTCGACAAGTCTTTTTCGCGTAACTTCCGACATCAACAAACCCTGCAACGCGCCTTTTGCGGCACTCCGGACTGTTTGTCAGGAGTGCCGCAATGCCGAAGCCGTGGCGCGGGATCATTTCCCATCCGACCGGTCCTGTTTCCTATTTTTCGACCTTCCTGGCTTTCTCAACTTCGAGAAAAACCGCTTGTTCAGGATTATGAACTCCTCGATCAGATTGGTCAGGCCGCCAAGCTCCTTCTCTTTCAAATACAGGAAACCTGCCAGCGCGGCGATCGAGGCGCCGAGACAG
>JBFIHV010000086.1:0-8789 GCA_041601595.1 Amylibacter sp.
CCGGTCTGACGACGCAACCGGCGAATGTCCTGAACAACTGGGGCTATTCCAAGCTGACGCGCAAGAAGTATGGCGAGGCTGAAAACCTGTTCCTTCGGGCGATCACCTATGACAAGGAACTGTTCACCGCCAAGAACAACCTCGTGCTCGCGCGCGGGTCACAGCGGAAATATGCCCTGCCGGTCATTCCGATGACCGAGGTCGAACGCGCCGAACTGCTCTACACCCTGGCCCTGACCGCGATCAAGCAAGGCGACACCGATATCGGACGCGGCCTGCTGGAAACCGCGATCGACACGCATCCGCGCCACTTCCAAGAGGCGGTCCGCACGCTAGAGGCGCTTCAACAGACCGTCGCGCGATAATCGCCGTGTCACCTGCCTGGGCGATAATCTTCTTTCTGGGAACCCTGCCGTTCTGTGTTCTCTGCGCGGCTTTCGACCTGACCCGCATGAAAATTCCGAACTGGGTGGTGCTGGGCCTGTTCGCCTGCTTTCTGCTGCTCGGCCCCTTCGCGCTGACCCTGCCGGACTTCGGCCTTCGCCTGTTGCAGACCGCCGTGGTCCTGACCATCGGCTATGTCCTGTCGACCTATTTCGGCATCGGTGGCGGAGACGGAAAATTCGCGGCCGCCGCGGCCGCTTTCATCGCGCCGGGCGATTACGGGGTCATCATGGTCTCGCTGGGCGTCATGTCGCTGCTGGCGGTTGCGCTGCACCGGGCGCTGGGGCGGGTTTCGGCGCTGCAATCCGTGACGCGGGATTGGGAATCCTATCGCGACATCACGAAATTTCCGTTTGGCCTGCCGCTGGCCGCAACGCTCGTGTTCTACAACCTGCTGCAGATCGTGAACGCCTTGTGACCTAGCGATCCCGACGCAGCAGGATGTACATCTCGTTCCGGTCGATTTCGGTGAAATCATAGCGGTCGTCGGCCTCGATCAGGTCCAGGATGATCTGGCGGGAGTTATGTCCCTGCGTGCCGTAGGTGCAGAACGGGATGACGAGGTAATCCGCGTCTTCGAAGCCGAAATCGTTGCCGTAATACCAGATTTCGGCGTCGCGCAGTCGCTCGGTGCCCCCGAACAGCCAGTAGTTGGACGCATTGGAGGCGCTCAGAATACGCTTGCCCCGCGTGTCTTCGCGGGCGGACAGATCATCGGCAATCGCCCGCAGATGCGACGGCAAGCCGCTCCGCAATTCGCATCTCGGCAATGGCTCGCCACGGAAGCTTCCGTCAGCGGGCAGCTTGAAGGTGCCGAGGTACTGGTCTTCGTAGCCGAACTTGCGTTCCGCCGAGACCATCGTCACCGCCTGACGCACCCTTGCGAATTTCAGATCCGAAAACCTCGGGTCGGTCAGAACGGTGACATATGTCTCCGGTCTGGCCGTCCAGTGATTGACCAGGCTGAACCCCATGGTGAGCGCCTGCGGCAGGGCCACCGCGCAAATCAGCAGCGCCGAGACCTTGATCGCCGCGGTCCTGCGGCCGGTCCTTTCCTGCAAGGCGATGGCATAGAGGATCACCCCCAGCGCGAGCGACCATTGCGTATAGTTCCCCCAGTTCTGCACCACGACCAGAAAAATCCCCGGCACCAGCAGCAGCAGAAAAAGCCCTTCGCGCATGAAACCGGCGCGGCGCAACGATATCCCCGCGGCAATCAGCGCGACATTGCCGACCAGAAGATCGGGCGCGACGATCATGTTGAGCAGGCCCAGGCTCGGCACCGTCCGCGCGCCGGACGAAAGCACAGATTTCAGGTCTGCGATATAGGCCAGCATGAACTCCGGGCCGCCGGTCAGGACATAGATCGCGACGAGCACGGCGCCCCCGGTCAGAAAGGACACCAGCAAGGCCGTACCCCGATGGAAGAGGATCAGCCCGAGCAGAACCGGCAATGCCAGAAACAGGAAAAACGTGACCTTGGTCAGCGCCAGGAAACTCAGGCACAGCCCGATCAGGATACCGTCCGCGATATGACCGGCGCGACCCTCCGGGCCTTCCAGAATGACCATGGCGAAAATCAGGCCGCTGACGCCCCAGCACCAGCGGTTGTAATAGAGCGCCATGTCCAGACGGTCATAGCTCAGCCCGCCAAGGTTCATCGCCACGAACAGGATCAGGGTCGCAACCGCAAATCCGTAACCTGTGATGCCGCGAAACCGGCTCAATCCGACCCAGAGCAAAGCCGGCAGGAAGAAGACCGCGACCAGCAGGTTGCTGTAGGCCGCCGCATGCCCGAAACCATAGCCCGCATCCATCAGCAATTTCGTCGGCAGGAATGCCAGTATTCCCAGCGGCGTGTGGTAATCTATGTGCTGCACCTCGCCATCGAGCATGCGCAGAACCGCACTGGCGACGTGCAAGCCGTCCGCCTCGAACGCATTCAGCAGCAGATTTCCGTCATTCACCGAAAACACACCGGCAATTGCGGTAAATACGAGGCAAAAGAGTGTAAAATAGATACGGTGCAAACAAACATCTCCCGGAGCGGCCTGTGAAACACTTTATGGCGTGGAAAATATGAAGTAAATTGCAAACAGTCGGCAGCAAAAAAGGCGGAAAGACCAGATGTCCATACTGATACCGAGAAAACGGAAATCGCCCGAGGACGCAGCAGCGCAACTGCAGGAGGCGGACAGCCTGCGCGCGGCCATGCGCGGCGAAAAGCCCGCCCCCCGTTCCGCCCCCGAACAGGCGCAGGAGCCGGAGGCCAAACAGTCGGTCATCGGCAAGGCCCTCGGTCTGAAAAAACCCGAGAAGACCTTTGCCGAAACCAACGTCACCCAGCCGCCGCCGCCGCGCAGCCTGATGGAAACCGGCATCAACGCCGTTTTCGCCCGCGACATCTTTCTCAAGACCATGTTCCGCCGGAACCTGCAGACGATGACCAGCCTGTCCAAGGCGCTCTGCGTGTCGCCGCCGATCATCCAGGAACTGATCGACATCTGCCGAGAGCAGAACCTGATCGAAACCACCGGCCGGATATCCAGCGACAGTTCCACCGAACTGCGCTACCAGATGACGGAAGCCGGCAAGGCGCGGGCGCTGGACGCGCTGGCGCAGTCGGAATACTACGGCGCCCTGCCGGTGCCCCTGCCCGTCTTCATGCAGCAGGTCGAGCGCCAGAAAATCAGCGACGTGATCATCACGCGCAAGGACCTCGACTACGGTTTCCGCAAGATGATCCTGCCGAAGGACATGTTCAGCAAGCTGGGCCCGGCGGTGAACTCGGGCCGGTCGATCCTGCTCTACGGTCCGCCGGGCAACGGGAAATCCTCGCTGGCCAACGGCATGCGCGATGCGCTCGGCGACAAGATTTTCGTGCCCAAGTTCCTCGAATACAACGGCCAGATCATCTCGGTCTACGACCCGGTCGTGCACGGCCTGCCGGTCGAGATGGACGAGGACGCGACCGCCCTGCGGCGGGAAATCGGCCGCTTCGACCAGCGCTTCCATCTGGTCCGCCGCCCCTGCGTCATCGCCGGCGGCGAGTTGAAGCTCTCGATGCTGGAGCTGATCTACAACGAGACCTCGAAAATCTATCAGGCGCCCCTGCAGCTCAAGGCGGCCGGCGGCGTGTTCATCGTCGACGACCTTGGCCGGCAGGTCGAACCGCCGCAGGCGATGATCAACCGCTGGATCACGCCGATGGAGGCGAATTACGACATCCTGACGCTGGCCTCGGGCGAGAAATTCTCGGTGCCCTTCGACACGCTGGTGGTGTTTTCGACCAACTTCCACCCGACGCGCCTGTTCGACCAGGCGGCCTTGCGGCGGATCCAGTACAAGCTGCTGATCGACGCGCCGTCGCGCGAAGAGATGCTGCAGATCTATCTGGTGACCGCAAAGGCCAAGAACGCCACGCTCAGCGAGGACATTCTGGTGCACCTGTTCACCAAGAAATACCCGACGGTGAACGACGGTTATGCCGCCTTCCACGCGCCCTTCCTGATCGACCAGATGCGCTCGATCTGCGAATTCGAAGGCATCAAGGAAGAGTTCACGCCAGAGATGATCGACAAGGCCTGGGAGCATCTGTTCCTCGACAGCGCCGATTTCGCCCACTGATCTTTTGGCGCCGAAACAGGTTACAATAACGCCGGACAAGGATATGTCTGGCGTTATGTCTGTCTTGCCTCCGGTCTTCGATGAATGGTTCGCGCGGCGCGACTGGTCGGTCCATCCGCACCAGATCGCGCTGTTGCAGCGCGCATCCGACACGGCAACTCTGCTGATCGCCCCCACCGGAGGCGGAAAAACACTTGCAGGATTCCTACCTACTCTGGTCGATTTGCACCAGAAATCCAGCCAAGGCTTGCACACACTCTACATTTCGCCGCTCAAGGCGCTGGCCGCCGATATCCGCCGGAACCTGGAAACACCGATTGCAGAGATGGGCCTGCCGATCAGGGTCGAGGACCGCACCGGCGACACATCCTACAGCAGGAAACAGCGCCAGCGCGCCGATCCGCCGGACATCCTGCTGACCACGCCCGAATCTCTGGCGCTGCTGTTGTCCTATGAGGACGCGCCGCGCGTCTTCGGCCACTTGCAGCGGGTGATCATCGACGAGGCCCATGCGCTGGCCGAGAGCAAGCGCGGCGACCAGTTGATGCTCTGCCTGTCGCGCCTGCAAGCCCTGTCGCCCGCCCTGCGCCGCGTCGGGCTCAGCGCCACGGTCGAGGACCCCGCCGCGCTGACGCGGTTTCTGGCGCCGCACCCCGCGCCCTGCCGTATCCTGACGGCCGATCCCGGTCCGGACCCCGACATAGCGATGCTGGTGACCGAAGACCCGCCGCCATGGTCCGGCGCCGGCGCGGTCTATTCGGTGCCCGCGGTTCTGGATGAAATCCGCAAGGCCAACACGACGCTGGTCTTCATCAACACCCGCGCCCAGGCCGAGATCTATTTTCACGCGCTCTGGCAGGCCAATGACGACGACCTGCCGATCGGACTGCATCACGGCTCGCTGTCGCGAGAGGCCCGCGACCGGGTCGAGGCGGCGATGGTCCGCGGCGATCTGCGCGCCATCGTCTGCACCGGATCGCTCGACCTCGGCATCGACTGGGGCAACGTCGATCTGGTGATCCAGATCGGCGCGCCCAAGAACGTCAAGCGTCTGGTGCAGCGCATCGGCCGGTCGAACCACCGCTACAACGCACCGTCCCGCGCGCTGATCGTGCCCTCGAACCGGTTCGAGATCGTCGAATGCGTCGCCGCCCTGCAGGCGGTCCGCGAACACGACCTCGACGGCGACCCGCGCCCCGATGCGCCGCTCGACGTGCTCTGCCAGCATATCCTGCTGATCGCCTGCGCCGGACCCTTCGACGCCGACGCCCTGTTCGCCGAGGTCACCGGCGCCGGCCCCTACCGGGCTCTGACCCGCACGGATTTCGACGCCTGCCTCGATTTCTGCGCCACCGGCGGCTACGCGCTGCGCGCCTACGACCGCTGGCAGCGCATCCTCCAACGGCCGGACGGCCTGTGGCAGTTGCGCGACCCGCGCCGCGCGCGCTCGATCCGCATGAATGTCGGCACCATCGTCGATACCGAAACGCTGGCGGTGCGGATGCGCAATAGCCGCGGCGGCACGCCGCTGGGCGAGGTCGAGGAAGCCTTCGCCGCCACGCTCACCCCCGGCGACACCTTCCTGATCGGCGGCCAGACCGTGCGCTACGAAGCCTTGCGGGAAATGACCGTGGAGGTGACGAAACAGCCGGGCCGCAAGCCGAAGATCGCCGTGTTCTCGGGCACCAAGTTCGCCACCTCGACGCAATTGTCGCACCGCATTATCCGCTATCTCGCCGCCGGCGACTGGTCCGCCCTGCCGCGGCACACCGCCGACTGGATAGACCTTCAGGCGCGCATCTCGCAACTGCCCCGCGCCGGACGCCTGCTGATAGAAAGCTTCCGGCGCCACGACATGCACCACACCTGCCTCTATGGCTTCGCGGGCCGCAACGCCCTGCAAACCCTCGGCCTCCTGCTGACGCGGCGGATGGAGGACGCGGGCCTGCACCCTCTGGGTTTCGTGGCCAGCGACTACGCCCTGCTGATATGGGGGCTGGAGCCGGTCACCGACGCGGCGGCGCTGGTGGCGCCCGAAGGGCTGCGCGACGGCCTGGAAAACTGGCTCGGCGGCAACGCGGTGATGAAACGCAGTTTCCGCAACATCGCCACCATCGCCGGACTGATCGAGAAAAACCTGCCCGGCAAACGCAAGACCGGACGGCAGGCGACGTTTTCCTCGGACATCCTCTACGACACGATCCGCAAATACGACCCCGACCACCTGCTGATGCGCATCACGCAGGCGGAGGCCATGCGCGGGCTGGTGGATTTTGCCCGCATCGAGGAAATGCTGGCGCGCACCCATGGCCGCATCGACCACGTGCAGGCGCCGCATGTGACGCCCTTCGCGGCGCCCCTGCTGCTGGAGGTCGGCAAGGTGCCCGTCAGGGGCAGCGCCGATGCGCGGCTGCTGGAAGCGGAAAGTGACCGTCTGCTGCAGGAGGCAGGGCTGAAATGACTTGCGTTGCCCGCGCCGGTCTTATCTTCTGGGCGCATGACGGCCTATGATTTCAGCTTTTGCGGCGCGGACCTTTCGGCCCTGCCGACCGGCATCCTGTGGTGGCGGGCGCAGTCGCTGCTCTGTGTCTCGGACCTCCACCTTGGCAAATCCGAACGCATGGCCCGGCGCGGCGGCGCGCTGATCCCGCCCTACGAGGTGCGCGACACGCTGAACCGCCTGTCCGAAGCGATCCGCGCCTGCGACCCCGCCACCGTGATCTGCCTCGGCGACAGCTTCGACGATCTGCAGGCGCCGGACGGGCTGTCACCCGCGGATCACAAGCATCTCGCCGGCCTGATGGCCGGACGCGAATGGATCTGGATCGAGGGCAATCACGACGCAGGACCGGTGGAGGTCGGCGGCACTCATCTGCGGGACTATTCCCGCGGCCCGCTGACGTTCCGGCACATCGCGGAACAGCAGGCAAGCGGCGAGGTTTCCGGCCACTTCCACGCCAAGGCGACGGTGCGCACGCGCGGCGGCGGCATCACCCGCCCGTGTTTCCTGATCGACAGGCGGCGGATCATCCTGCCCTCCTTCGGCACCTATACCGGCGGGCTCAAAACCAGCGATCCGGCACTGGCCGGTTTGATGGGCGAACAGGCCCTCGCGGTCCTGACGGGCCCGTCGGCAGTGGCCGTCCCCATGCCGCGATAGGCCATTATCCGCCGTCTACAGCCCTTGAAATCCGGTCTATTCGCCCTAACTGAAAATTGGGGTGGATGAGAATCCGCTTCACGTCTGGCGGTGGGTCCTACGGGGGCTGCTATGTGTAACGAGTACCATTCGCCGCCAGACGTTTATCCCTTCAAATCAAGCGGTCAGGCCTTCCGGTTCGGACAGCCGGTGCGCCCTGCAACAGGCCGTCACGGTGTTCGCAAGCAGGCAGGCGATGGTCATCGGCCCGACGCCGCCGGGCACGGGCGTTATAGCACCGGCCTTTTCCACCGCAGTGGCGAATTCGACGTCACCGACCAGCTTGGTCTTGCCCGCGCCCTTTTCCGGTGCCGGCACGCGGTTGATCCCGACGTCGATCACGGTCGCGCCTTTTCCGATCCAGTCGCCCGTGATCATTTCCGGCCGGCCTATGGCCGCCACGACGATGTCCGCAGCGCGGCAGATCGCCTCGATGTTCCTGGTCCGGCTGTGTGCGATGGTCACGGTGCAGCTGTCTTTCAGCAACAGGTTCGCCATCGGCTTTCCGACGATATTCGACCGGCCCACGACCACCGCGTTCATCCCCGACAAAGAGCCGTGATAGTCGCGCAGCATCATCAGGCAGCCGAGCGGCGTACACGGCACCATGGATTTCTGGCCGGTGCTCAGCAGCCCGACGTTCGAGATATGAAACCCGTCCACGTCCTTTTCCGGCAGGATGGAATTGATCACCAGTTCCTCGTTCAGATGACGGGGCAGCGGCAATTGGCACAGGATACCGTGCACGGCCGGATCGGCATTCAGCCGCTCGATCAGCGCCAGCAGATCGGCCTCTGACGTCTCCGCCGGAAGCCGGTGCTCGTAGGAGTTCATGCCGACCTCGACGGTCGATTTCTGCTTGTTGCGGACATAGACATGGCTGGCGGGGTCATCCCCGACCAGAACGACGGCCAGGCCGGGGGTGATGCCGTTTTCCTCTTTCAGCCGGGTGACATGGTCGGCCACCTTGGCGCGCACCTTTTCCGCGAATTTCTTGCCGTCGATGATATGGGCGGTCATTCAGTTCTCCTCGTTCTGCGGGGCGGACGGCCCCAAGATCTTTTCCTCGCGCCGGATGGACCAGTCGATCAGCGGCCGCCACAGCGTCTCGGCCAGATCGGGGTCCAGATCGCGCGCCTCTGCCGCGGCCCGGACATTCTCCACGACCTGCTCCACCCGGCGGTCGATGCGCGCCGGCATCGCCTCGGCGGGTTTCAGCTCCGCCGCCCGGTCGATATAGCAGGCGCGCCGCGCCAGCAGGTCGATCAGGTCCTGATCCAGCTGGTCGATGGCCGCGCGCAGGTCGGCCATCGTTTTACAGTCTTCGGGGCGGCGCATGTCAAAGGTCCTTGAATTCATGGTCCCCCTGTAACGCACCGCGCCACGGATTTGAATGCGTCAGAACAGACCGTCGATTTGTCCGGCCTCGTTGAGCATGATGGATTCGGAGGATGGCTTGCGCGGCAGGCCGGGCATGGTCATGATCTCGCCGCAGATGACGACGACGAAGCCGGCGCCG
>JBFIHV010000087.1:0-8779 GCA_041601595.1 Amylibacter sp.
CCGATCCGCCTGCGCCCGCGGTCCCTGCACCGCCGGGCCTTTCTTGCGGTTCAACAGCCGGAACTGGATGCCGGCCTGATCGGCCACGCGGCCCATCACGCCGTCCAGCGCATCGATCTCGCGCACCAGATGGCCCTTGCCGAGACCGCCGATCGCCGGATTGCAGGACATCTCGCCGATCTTGGCGAAGGCATGCGTCACAAGCGCAGTGCGCGCGCCCATGCGCCACGCCGCCTGCGCCGCATCCGCACCCGCATGACCGCCGCCGATCACAATGACATCGTAGTGTTTCACGTGAAACAATCCCGCCTATTTTCCCAAACAGAAGCTCGCGAATATCTCGTCGAGAAGGTCTTCTACACCAACGCGGCCGATAAGGGAATTCAAAGCTGCGATCCCCTCGTGCAATTCCGCGGCCGCCAGTTCCGCCACATCCGGTCCGGCCTGAACCAGTCCGCGGGCCGCGGTCAGATAAAAGACGGCCCGCTCCATGGCGACCCGATGCCGTTCACGGATGGCGTTCTGCGCACCGGCGGAACGATCCGCAAGCACCGATGTTACCTTTTTTATAATATTATCAATGCCTTGGCCCGTTTTCGCCGATACAGACAGGCCGTCGCCCGCGCCGCCCATGTCCGCCTTCGACCGAACCACGATATCGCCCGGCTCCGGCTCCAGACCAAGGCCGTCGAGGCTCCCGTCCTCGGTCAGGAACAGGCGCAAATCTGCCAACCGCGCGCGATCCAGCGCCCGCTGCACACCGATTCTCTCGATCGTGTCCTCGGTCTCGCGCAGGCCCGCCGTATCCAGCAGGGTCACCGCCAGACCGTCGAGGTCCATGCGTACCTCGATCACGTCGCGCGTCGTACCAGCGATTTCCGAGGTGATCGCGGCATCGCGACCCGCAAGTACGTTCAGAAGCGTGGACTTACCGGCATTCGGCGCACCGACGATTGCAACCTCGAACCCGTCACGAATACGCTCGGCGGCGAAACTGCCGACAATTTCCTGTTGAAGGTCGGCGAGAATACCGTCGATCAGGTGCAGCACTTCGGGCGAAACATCGGTCGGGATATCCTCGTCGGCAAAGTCGATCGTGGCTTCGATCAGCGATACCGCACGGATCAGGTCGCGCCGCCAGGCCTCCACCCGCGCGCCGAGAGCCCCTTGCATCACCCGCATCGCCTGCCGGCGCTGGGATTCCGTCTCGGCCTCGATCAGATCGGCGAGCCCTTCGACCTGGGCCAGATCCAGACGTCCGTTTTCCAGCGCGCGCCGCGTGAATTCGCCGGGTTCCGCCAGACGCCCCCGACCGTCATCCGACAGCGCCCGCAGGATCGCCGACGCGACAGCCGGACTGCCGTGGCACTGCAACTCCACGACCTCTTCGCCCGTGAAGCTCGCGCCTTTTTCGAAGGTCAGCACCAGCGCCTCGTCCAGCACCTGTCCGGCCCGATCCCGCACAAGCCGCAAGGACCGACCCGACGCGGGCAGACCGCCGCCGACAAGCGCCCCTGCGATCGCAAGCGACTGCGGGCCCGACAGGCGGACTATGGCGACGCCTGCCCGCCCCTTGGCGGTTGCCAGTGCAAAGATGGTATCCGACATATCTGACGCCCCTTTCGGGGTAGACCTTTAGCTCAGGTATTCATCGAGTCAAAGAATTCCGCGTTGTTCTTGGTTTGCTTCAGCTTGCCGAGCAGGAATTCGATGGCATCCGTTGTACCCATCGGGTTCAGAATGCGGCGCAGGACGAAAATTTTCTGCAGTTGGGATTTTTCGACCAGCAGCTCCTCTTTCCGCGTACCGGATTTAAGGATGTCGATGGCCGGGAACACGCGCTTGTCGGAAATCTTGCGATCCAGCACCAGTTCCGAGTTGCCCGTACCCTTGAATTCCTCGAAGATGACCTCGTCCATCCGGCTGCCGGTATCGATCAGCGCCGTGGCGATGATGGTCAGCGAGCCGCCTTCCTCGATATTCCGTGCAGCCCCGAAGAACCGCTTCGGGCGTTGCAGGGCGTTGGCGTCCACACCGCCGGTCAGAACCTTGCCCGAGCTTGGCACGACCGTGTTATAGGCGCGGCCCAGACGCGTGATCGAATCCAGCAGGATGACGACATCGCGCTTGTGCTCGACCAGGCGCTTGGCTTTCTCGATCACCATTTCCGCGACCGCGACGTGACGCGTCGCCGGCTCGTCGAAGGTCGAGGATACAACCTCGCCTTTGACCGAGCGCTGCATGTCCGTCACCTCTTCGGGACGTTCATCGATCAGCAGCACGATCAGGAAGCATTCGGGATGGTTCTTTTCGATCGAGTGGGCGATATTTTGCAGGATGACCGTCTTACCGGTGCGCGGCGGCGCCACGACCAGCGACCGCTGGCCCTTGCCGATCGGCGCGACCAGATCGATCACCCGCGCCGTCTTGTCCTTGATGGTCGGATCGTCGATTTCCAGCGTCAGGCGCTCGTCGGGATAGAGCGGTGTCAGGTTGTCGAAATGCACCTTGTGCTTGACGTCTTCCGGGTTGCTGAAGTTGATCGAGGTTACCTTGGTCAGGCCGAAATAACGCTCTCCGTCCTGCGGTGAACGGATCAACCCCTCGACCGTGTCGCCCGTGCGCAGGGAATATTTCCGGATCTGGTTCGGGCTGACATAGATATCCTCGGGGCCTGGCAGATAGTTGGCCTGCGGCGAGCGCAGGAACCCGAAACCGTCCTGCATGACCTCCAGAACGCCGTCGCCGGAAATCTCGACGCCTTCTTCGGCCAGTTCCTTGAGGATGGCGAACATCATGTCGCCCTTGCGCATGGTCGAGGCGTTCTCGATTTCCAGATCCTCGGCCATCTTCAGCAGGTCTGCGGGGCTTTTGGCCTTCAGCTCGGAAAGGCCAATGCTGTCTTTGTTCATGATAAATCCATCGTACCCGGCGCGGGGCCGGTATGAGAGTTGAATAGGGGAAAGTCCTTGAATGGTGGGGGACACCGGACTGTTGCTGGAAATGATATGGGATCAGCGGTGCAAAAAGTCAACCGAAACTCAGAACGGGCGGGCAATCACCATGATGACGATCACGACCATCAGGACGGTCGGCACCTCGTTCATCAGCCGGAAGCCGCGTCCGGACACGGTATTCCTGCCCGTCAGGAAATCCTTTCGCCGCTTCGCCAGCCAATGGTGGAACCATGTCATCGCCAGAACCGCCGCCGCCTTGACCCAGGGCCAGCCAGACGACCAGTCGACGATCCCCGGCGTGAAAGCAAGCATCAAACCGAAGATCCAGGTCGCGATCATCGCCGGGTTCATGATCAGCCGAAGAAGCTTGCGTTCCATTTCTTCGTAGACCTCTGACAGCACGCTGTTATCGGCGGCCTTTTCGACGTGATAGACAAACAGGCGCGGCAAATAGAACAGCCCCGCCATCCACGAAATCACCGAGATGACATGCAGGGCTTTGGTCCAAGGATAAATTGAAGACAGAAAATCGAACATGTCGCCATTCCTAGCAGGATTGTGGCTTGATGGAAGGCCCGAGGCGCATCCCACTATAATAAATATATTTATAGAAAAGATGTTTATGTTGTAGGGACCAATGAGCAGTCTGGATAGAATCTTATAACCGGATACATTCTATGGATAAATCTGTGCATAACTCTTAAACCCGCTCGGGGATTGAAAGAAATTCTTTATTTTTTTATTTATAAGCAATTTGTTAGCAGTGTATCAGGAATTCCGGACTCTGGGGATTGTTTGTGTATATATACTTGTCCCCAGCTTTCACAGCCCCGCTTTCGGGAACTGTCAACTGTGTATAAAAACCGCCTGAACAGGGATGGAACTCTGGCATTTCGGGCGGGGCGGGATTACAGCGGAAAGCGACCCCGAAACCGTGAATGTTTTCCACAGGGTTGAACACAGGATTATACAGGCGCAGGGCCGCGCAGACGGAACCGCGCCGGAACGGAGGCAGACTGCCATGGAAAAGAAAATCATTCTGGCGTCCGGATCGGAAATCCGGAAAACCCTGCTCGAAAATGCCGGCGTGAGTTTCGAGGTGCGGCCGGCGCGCGTCGACGAGGCCGCCATAAAAAAATCGCTTCTGGCCGAGGGTGCGAAGCCCCATGACATTGCCGATGCACTGGCGGAATACAAGGCGCAGCGGGTGGCCGGAAAGTACCCGTCGGCATTGGTGATCGGATGCGATCAGGTGCTGGTTTGCGACGGGGCCGTTTTCGACAAGGCGAATGATCTGGCCGAAGCCGCGGCCACGCTGCGGGTGCTGCGCGGAAAACCGCACCAGCTGCTGTCGGCCGTGGTGATCTATGACGAAGGCAAGCCGGTCTGGCGCACCGTCGGTCGGGCCCAGCTGATCATGCGGAATTTTTCCGACGAATTCCTCGCCGGCTATCTGGAGCGCAACAAGGACGACATCCTGTCGACGGTCGGCTGCTATATGCTGGAGGCGGAGGGTGTGCAATTATTCGCCCGCGTTCAAGGCGACTATTTTACTGTCCTCGGATTTCCGCTATTGGACGTTCTGGAATTCCTGCGGAACAGATCGGTGCTGGACAGATGACAAATACCTCGAAACTGGCGGCGGTGATCGGCTGGCCGATCGCGCAGAGCAAATCGCCGGTGATCCACGGATACTGGCTGGAAAAGCACGGAATCGACGGGTTCTACCTGCCCGTCGCCATGCCCCCCGCCGGGTTTCGCGCCGGCGTGCGCAAGATGATCGAACTCGGGTTCTCCGGCGCAAACGTCACGATCCCGCACAAGGAAGCCGCCCTTGCCATCGCGAACGAGGCGACGTCGCGGGCCCGCGAAATCGGCGCGGCCAACACGCTGGTGTTCCGCACGAACGGCACGATTCTGGCCGACAACACCGACGGCGAAGGCTTTCTGAACAACCTGCTGCAATATCAGCCGGGATGGTCGGCCGCCGCCGGACCGGCGCTGGTTCTGGGGGCCGGGGGCGCGGCGCGCGCCGTGATCCACGCGCTGCTGCAATCCGGCGCGCCGCGCGTCATGCTGGCCAACCGCACGCGGTCGCGGGCGCGCAACCTGCGCGACCACTTCGGGCTGCGGGTCAAGGTCGTGGACTGGGACGAGCTGCCGCTGGTCATGCCCGACGCCGCGACGCTGGTGAACACGACTTCTTTGGGGATGACCGGGCAGCCGCCGCTGAATGTTTCCCTGCGCGGGCTGCCGGTCGAGGCGCTGGTCACGGATCTGGTCTACAACCCGCTGATGACGGATCTGCTGGTCGCGGCCCAGCAGCGCGGCAACCCGGTCGTGGACGGCCTCGGCATGCTGTTGCACCAGGCGGTTCCGGGGTTCGAGGCGTGGTTCGGCGTGCGCCCCGTGGTGGATGACGCCTTGCGGGACCTGGTGCTGGCGCGGAAATGACGGAGCGCCCCTATATCCTCGGCCTGACCGGCTCGATCGGCAGCGGCAAATCGACAACCGCGAAGATGTTCGCGGAGGCGGGCATTCCGGTTTGGGATGCGGATGCCACCGTGCACCTGCTCTATGCGCAGGACAAGGCGCTGATTGCCGAAATCGGGCGGCTGGCGCCCGGTGCGGTTGTCGATGGCGTTGTTGACCGGCAAAGACTGAAAGAGATGATCAAGGACGATCCGTCGCTGCTGAAACGGCTCGAGGCGGCGGTGCATCCCCGCGTCCAGAAACACCGCGAGGATTTTCTGGCGAAACAGGCCGGCCCGCTGGTCGTGATCGACATCCCGCTGTTGTTCGAGGTGGGCGCGGATACGCTCTGCGACGGGGTTCTGGTGGTCACGGCGGAACCGGAGGAACAGCGCCGCCGCGTTCTGGAACGCGGCAGCATGACGCCGGAAACATTCGACATGATCCTCGGCAAACAGATGCCGCTGGCGCAGAAGGCGGAAAAGGCGGATTTCGTGATCGAGAGCAAAACACTGGAATCCGCGCGCGTTGCGGTCCATGATCTGATCAGGAAACTGACGGGCAAAGGCGGGCAAGATGCGTGAAGTGGTTCTGGATACGGAAACGACCGGCCTCGATCCGGCGACCGGCGACCGGATCGTCGAGATCGGCGGCGTGGAACTGTACAACCACATGCCCACGGGGCGCGTCTATCACCAGTATATCAACCCCGAACGCGACATGCCCGAAGGCGCCTTCGCGGTCCACGGGCTGAGCGCGCAGTTCCTGTCGGACAAGCCGGTTTTCAAGGCGATCGCGGATGCGTTTCTGGAGTTCGTCGGCGACGCCAAGCTGGTGATCCACAACGCCAGTTTCGACATGAAGTTCCTGAATGCGGAGCTGAAATGGAGCGGCCAGCAGGCGCTTCCCTGGTCGCAGGCGGTTGATACGCTGGAAATCGCGCGGCGCAAGTTTCCGGGCGCGCAGAATTCTCTGGACGCGCTCTGCCGCAGGTTCGGCGTCGATAATTCGGCGCGCGAGAAACACGGCGCGCTGCTCGACTCCGAGATACTTGCAGAGGTCTATCTGGAGCTGATCGGCGGCCGTCAGCCGGATTTCGCGCTGAACGTCGTCGGCGGCACCGACATGAGCCGGGACCGTTCGGCATCGGCCGATACCGCCCTGCCGAAACGCCCCGCCGCACTGCCGTCGCGCCTGACCGAGGCCGAACGTCAGGCGCATGCGGAATTCATCGGGTCGCTGGTGAAAGACGCGCTCTGGCTCCGCACAAAATAAAGGCGGCCCTGCGGCCGCCTTCAATGCAATTCCGATACTGTCCGGACTAGTTCTTGGTGGCGGTCTCTGCCGCCCGCCGGGCCAGTTCGTTGCGATAGAGCGCCAGATAGTCGATGCTGTCGACATTCAGCGGCGGAAAGCCGCCGTCCGCGGTGGTGTCGCGGACGATACGGCGCACGAACGGAAAGGTCAGGCGCGGACATTCGATCATCAGGAACGGGTGCAACTGTTCGTCGGACACGTTCTCGATCGTGAACAGGCCCGCGTAGTCGATCTCCAGCAGGAAGACCATCTGCTCTCCGGCCTTGGCGGTCACGGTCAGTTTCTGGATGACCTCGTACTGGCCGTCGCTGCCCTTTTTCGCATCCAGATTGACCTGGACGTTGATCTCGGGCTGCACATTGGCGCCGAGGCCCTTTTGTGCGGCAATATTCTCGAAGGACATGTCGCGGATGTACTGGTTTACAACGCGCACCGTCGGCATCTTGGGCTGGGCCGGCGCTGCTGTTGCGTCGGCGGCGCCGTTTTCCTTATTGGCCATAAATCAACTCCATATTGAATCCCTGCCGTGTCCTAGCAAGCTTTCCCGAAAGGAACAATCGCAGAAAGCCGGGCTCAGGGCTTTGTCCAGCCGGAACCGCCTTTTTTCGGCGGATCGTCGTCAACAACCGTGTAATCGCCGTCCAGAGCACCGTCATCGTGGCGGTGGCGCGGCGGCGCGTTGGTGTTGGAATAAACCCTGATCTCGCCCGCCGCGATCCGGCGGCCGACCCACCTGATGACCCGGACCCGCACCTGCGGGATCATCAGGGACAGGCCGAGCGCGTCGGTAAAGAACCCCGGCGTCAGCAGCAGGACGCCCGCCACCAGAATCAGCGCGCCGTGGGCGATCGGGTTGACCGGGTCGCCGCCCGTGCGCAGGTTGTTCTGCAGGGACGCCAGCGTCGCCAGACCCTGCGACCGCAGAAGGGTCGAACCGGCCAGGGCCGTCAGGACCACGATCGCGAGCGTCGGCCACAGGCCGATGAATCCGCCGACCTGAATGAACAGTGCGATCTCGATGATCGGAACGACCACGAAAATAATAAACAGCCACATGCGGCAATCCCTTCATCAACAGAGCGTGCTATCGGTAGACTTGCCCTTTCCACTGACCTAAATAGGTATAGACAGGCGACAATGCCACCGTTGTTGCCAAATTGTGAAAGGGTACTGAATGAGCTCCGCTGTTTTTCAGCTTATTATCATGGGCGTCATCGCCGTCGTCCTGTTCCTGCGCCTGCGCAATGTTCTGGGGACGCGGGACGGATTCGAGCCAAAGGCCGATGCCAAACCCTCGGCCAAGGGTCTGCCGCGCGGATTCGAGGTGATCGAGGGCGGTCCCGACCGCGACATCGCCGACCATGTCGACATCAAGAGCGACGCCGGCAAGGCCTTTGCCGCGATGAAGGCGGTAGAGCCCGACTTCTCGGTCACGGAATTCCAGGGCGGCGCGCGCCAGGCCTACGAGATGATCCTGATGGCTTTCGAGGGCGGCGATCTCGAAACGCTCGACCAGTTCCTGTCCGCGGACGTCTACGAAACCTTCGAGACGGTGATAAACCAGCGTCAGGCCAAGGGGCTGAGCGTCGATGCGCAGTTTGTCGGCGTCAGCGAGATGAAGATCACCAACGCCACCTTCGATCCGCGCACCAAAGAGGCCGAGGTCACCCTGCGCTTCGTCGCCGAACTGACGTCGGTGGTCCGCAACGCGGATGGTGAAATCGTCGAGGGCGAGCCCAACAAGATCAAGCGGCAAACCGATATCTGGACCTTTGCCCGCAAGATGGGACAGGACAACCCGAACTGGGAACTGGTGGCGACAGGCGGGTGATGATTGCGGGATCGTATCGCATTCTGTGGATTGTTGCGGCGGCGGTCCTGCTGATGACCGGCGCCGCCTCCGCGGAAGGGATGCGCATCGAGCCGGTGAAATTTGCCGACCTGCCCGGCTGGCAGCAGGACGATCTGGCGGATACGCTGGCGGCCTTCCGGACTTCGTGCCGGCGCGCGAAGGACCCGCGGCTGACAGAGGC
>JBFIHV010000088.1:0-8730 GCA_041601595.1 Amylibacter sp.
AGTATCCGCGATACGCAATGAAGGACCCGTCCCCTTGATCCATGCCCTGACCCTGATCCTTGCACTGCAACTGGCGGGCGAAGTCATAGTCCGCGCCACGGGCCTGATCATTCCCGGACCGGTTCTGGGCATGGCGCTGTTCCTGCTGTTGCTGGTTCTGGTTCCGAAAATCGCTGACCTGGTGCGCGCCACCGCGACGGGTCTGTTGCAGCACCTGTCGCTGCTGTTCGTCCCTGCGGGCGTCGGGGTGGTCGGCCATATCAACGCGCTGGGGGCCGACCTGTTGCCGCTGGTCATCGCGATCGTCGCCAGCACCGCCGCGGCCATCGCCGTCGGCGCGCTGGCCTTCACGCTGACGGCCCGACTGACGGGGCAGAACGATGACTGACTTCATCGATATCTGGACCTACCTGTCCAGCGAACCGCTGCTCTGGTTGACTGCGACGCTGGCGGCCTATGCGGTCGGCGACGCGCTGTACAAGGCCAGCGGGCGCAGACCCTGGGTCAATCCGGTGCTGATCGCGGTGATCCTGCTGGCCCTGACCCTGTTCGTCAGCCGCACGCCTTATGACGCCTATTTCGAGGGCGCCAAATTCGTGCATTTCATGCTGGGTCCGGCAACCATCTGTCTGGCCGTTCCGCTCTATACCAACCTGAAGTCGGTGCGCAAAACTCTGGTGCCGATGGCCGTCGCGCTTGTGGCGGGCTCCACGACCGCGATCCTCAGCGCGCTTGGCATCGGCTGGGCCTTCGGGGTCCGCGCCGACGTGCTGCTGTCGCTTGCGCCGAAATCGGTGACGGCTCCGGTGGCCATGGGGATTTCCGAGGGCATCGGCGGATCGCCGACCCTGACCGCCGTTCTGGTCATCCTGACGGGCATCACGGGCGCGATCATCGCGACACCGCTGCTGAACCTGCTGCGGATCAGGGACTGGCGCGCTCGCGGCTTCGCCACCGGCATCGCCAGTCACGGCATCGGAACGGCGCGGGCCTTTCAGGTCAATGAACAGGCCGGCGCCTTCGCGGGAACCGGCATGGGGCTGAATGCGCTGGCCACCGCGATTATAGCCCCTATAATCGTCAAACTGTTTTTCTAGGGAGCGGACCGCATGACCGATGATACCGAACGCCACGCAATGAAAATGGCCAAGAAGAAGGCCGCGCGCGACAAGATCATGGCGACCAAGACCGAAAAGAAGGGTCTGATCATCGTTCACACGGGCAAGGGCAAGGGTAAGTCCTCGGCCGCCTTCGGCATGATCTTCCGCCACATAGCGCACGGCCTGCCCTGCGCCGTGGTCCAGTTCATCAAGGGCGGCATGAGCACGGGCGAGCGCGACCTGATCCTGTCGAAATTCGCCGACGAATGCCCGTTCTACACCATGGGCGAGGGCTTCACCTGGGAAACCCAGGACAAGACCCGCGACACGGAAATGGCGCAGGCCGCCTGGGCCAAGGCCAAGGATCTGATCCGCGATCCGAAAAACTCCATGGTCCTGCTGGACGAGATCAATATCGCGATCCGCTATGATTACGTGGACATAAACGACGTGGTGAAATTCCTGACCGAGGAAAAACCGCCGATGACGCATGTCGTGCTGACCGGGCGCAACGCCAAGGACGAACTGATCGAGATCGCCGACCTGGTGACCGAGATGGAACTTGTCAAGCACCCGTTCCGGTCCGGCATCAAGGCGCAGATCGGCGTGGAATATTGATGGCCCGCAAGCCCAAGCCAGCCGATCCGGACGAAGAACCAGTCGTCCGCGAACTGCGCGAACTGCGCTCGATGCATTTCTTCCGCAAACAGCGGACCTGGCCGCGGATGGTCTGGTACAACATGGTGCGCGGCATGGCCTTCGGCTTTGGCTCTCTGGTCGGCGCGACAGTGATCGTCTCGCTGGTCATCGCCATCCTGTCGCCCGTCGTCCAGCAGATCGATTTCATCCCGCTGCTCAGCGACTGGATCTCCAAGGTCATAGACATCATCGAGGAAGCGCGCGCCGCCGGGGGCTGATCTTGCTGCCGCGCGGCGTTTTGCGGCGCGGATGATATGATTTCACCCCGCAACGCTTGAAGCGCCGGGTTTTCGCGCCATGCTATGGGGGCGAGACGGCAACAGAGATTACAAGCAAAAGGAACGACCACGTGACCAAACCGAACCTGCTGGGCATTTCCGGATCGCTGCGCAAGGAGTCCTACAACACCAAGCTGCTGCACATGGCGGTCGATATGTTCGGGCCCTGCGATTTCACCTTCGGCGATATCCGCTTTCCGCTGTTCGACAACGACCTGCAGCAATCCCAGGGCATCCCGGCCGAGGTCCAGGCCCTGTCGGACCAGATCGCCGCCGCAGACGCGGTGATCATCGCCAGCCCGGAATACAACCAGAGCCTGCCCGGTGGACTGAAGAACGCGCTCGACTGGGTCAGCCGGACCGAGGGCAGCCCCTGGAAGCACAAGCCCGTGGCAATCATCAACGCCGCCGCCGGACGTACCGGCGGCGCGCGGTCGAACTATGCGCTGCGGCTCGCGCTCGCGCCGTTCAACACGCGGCTGCTGCAGGGGCCCGAGGTTCTGGTCGCCATGGCCCGCAAGGAATTCGACGAACAGGGCAATCTGGAAAACGAACGCTACCTGAAAGCGCTGGCCACGCTGATGGAAGATTTGCGGAAAGAAGCGGAACGCGCCTAGGCGATATGGTGCCCGACGGTGAAGCTGTCGGGCAGGTCGACCGGAACGCCGGTCGCGTAATCCGCCAGAACCTCGCCGACCTTGTGCGCGATGCCAAAGCCGATCTTGAAGGCGCCCATCGCGGCCAGAATCCCGTCCTGCCCCGGCACCGGGCCCAGCATCGGATCGCGGCGGCGCGCCTTGGGGCGCAGGCCGGCCCAGCGCTGCCTGACCGGAGCCGCCTGCAGGACCGGGCAGATGGCGCGGGCGCGTTCCAGAATATCGTCGAGCTGCCCGTCGGTCGCCGTCGGGTCCGCGAAGGTGTTCTCGCTGGTGGACCCCACCGCCACCGTGCCGTTCGCGTGCGGCACGATGTAGATGCCGTCGGCAGAGATCTGCGGCGCGGACGCCAGATCGCAGCCCAGCAGCGCGGCCTGCCCCTTGACGCCCGATCCGGCGCGGCGTCCGGTCCAGCGTTCTATCATGGCGAAACCTTCGACACCCGAGGCGAGGATGATTTTTCCCGCAGATACGACGCCCCACTTTCCCGCGACCCTGCCCGAGGAAATTTCGTCCACGGCATGGTCCTCGAAAACCTCGCCGCCCGCCGCGACGAACGCCGCGCGCAGCGAGGCGCAGGCCAGCGCCGGATAAATCCGCGCCGACAGCGTGTCATGCACGACCCCAAAGGGCGCGGCCTTTTGTGCGATCAGGTCGTGCCCCTTCGGCAGGTGGGTCCAGTCGAACCGGTCGCCCCAGAGTTCCGCAGCCCCCTGTCGCCGCGCCAGCGCCAACTCCAGCCCGCGCGCGTCCGTCACCGGCACCAGCCGCCCGATCCGGCCAAAGCCCGAGGAGAGGGCCGAGGCCGCGTCCACCTCTGCCCAGAACGCATCCGCGCTGCGCAGCGCCTCCAACTGGAACTGTTTTTTCGGATTCCACTGTTCCGGCACATGCGGCGCCATGGCGCCGACGATGCCGCCGCTCGCCAGTCCGCCCGTGCGCCCCTTGTCGAACAGCGCCACCCGCAGCCCGCGCCGCGCGCAGGCATAGGCCGAGGCGAGGCCGAAAATGCCGCCGCCGACCACCGCAACGTCCCATGTTCCGGCCATTGCCATTTGCGCGGTACCTCTTATGTTGGCGCGAATTCCCACAGGTCATAGGCGATATGGCAAGTTCCGACCAGACAGAATCCGCGCAACTGACGTGGCGCGAAGACCGCGTGCCCGTCGCGACCCGTTTCGACGACCCCTATTATTCGGTCGACAACGGGCTGAATGAAACGCGGCACGTGTTTCTGGCGGGCAACCGCCTGCCCGAGCGGTTCCGCGACGGGTTCCGGATCGCCGAACTGGGCTTCGGTACCGGCCTGAATTTCCTCGCCGCCTGGCAGATGTGGCGCGACAGCGGTGTCGGCGGCACCCTGCACTTCGCCAGTTTCGAGGCGTTTCCGATGCATGCCGCCGACATGGCGAAGGCGCTGGAAAACTGGCCGGAACTGGCGGAACTGGCCGCACCATTGCTGCGCATGGCGACCGAAGGCCTGACAGTGCTGGAGGCCGGGGGCATCCGGCTCGAAATCATCCTTGGCGATGCCCGCGAAACCCTGCCGGCCTGGACCGGTTCGGCCGACGCGTGGTTCCTGGACGGGTTCAGCCCGGCCAAGAACCCGGAGCTCTGGGGGGCAGACCTGATGGCGGCGGTGGGCCGGCACACGGCACAAGGCGGCACGCTCGCCACCTACAGCGCGGCGGGCCATGTCAGACAGTCCTTGGCAAGCGCGGGATTTGACGTCATGAAGGTCGCCGGATTCGGTCGCAAACGTCACATGACCGTCGGAACATACCAAGGCACAAGACCATGACCGAACAGAATGCCCGCCAGGGCATCATCCTGATGATTGTCACGACGTTCATCTTCGCTGTGCAGGATGGTATCTCGCGGCATCTGGCATCCGAATACAACATCTTCATGGTGGTGATGATCCGCTACTGGTTTTTCGGCGCCTTCGTCATCGCGCTGGCGCAGGTCCAGTTCGGCGGGCTGCGGCAGGTGGTGTCGACGAAACAGCCCTTTCTTCAGGCCTTTCGCGGATTGCTGCTGATCACCGAGATCTGCATCATGGTTGCGGGCTTCGTCTACCTCGGTCTGGTCGAGAGCCATGCGATTTTCGCGGGCTATCCGCTGGTCATCGCGGCGCTGTCGGGTCCGGTGCTGGGCGAAAGGGTCGGCTGGCGGCGCTGGACCGCCATCGGCGTCGGCTGCGTCGGAATGCTGATCATCCTTCAGCCCGGCGTTCACGTCTTCAGCGCCTATGCGCTGATACCGTTTCTCGCCGCCGTCCTGTTCGCGCTTTACGGGCTGCTGACACGCTATGCCGCGCGCAAGGACACGGCGGCGACCAGCTTTTTCTGGACCGGCGCCGTGGGGTCCGTCGGCATGACCTTTGTCGGCGTCTGGTTCTGGGAACCGATGAGCCTTCAGGACTGGTACTGGATGGGCGCGCTTTGCATCACCGGCGCCGCCGGACACTATACCCTGATCCGGTGCTATGCGGTGGCGGAGGCGGGCACCGTGCAGCCTTTCGCCTATCTGCAACTGGTATTCGCCTCGACCATCGGCCTGACGATCTTTGACGAGTCACTGCGCTGGCCAACGGTGCTGGGCGGCGGGCTGATCATTCTGGCCGGCATGTTCACGATCTTCCGCGAACGCTCAGCCGCGTGACATGTCCTGCGTGATCCGCAGCGGCTGCGGGCGGCCGCTTAGCCGGGCGCGATAGACATGCAGCGATTCCATCACCCGCATGACATATTCACGGGTTTCGCGATAGGGGATGTGTTCGACCCAGTTGACCTTGTCGATGACGCTGTCGCGCGGGTCGCCGTATTCCGCGATCCACTCCGACACGCGGCTCGGTCCGGCATTGTAGGCGGCGAAGGCCAGCAGGTAAGAGCCATCGTACCGTTTCAGCAGGCTGCCCAGATAGGCGGTGCCCAACCTGGCGTTGTAGCGCCAGTCGGACGTCAGCCGCGCCTTGGAATACTCAATGCCCAGATCGCGTGACATGTCGCGCGCGGTTCCCGGCATGACCTGCATCAGGCCCTGCGCGCCGGCCGGGCTGACCGCTGCCTCGTTCAACTCGCTTTCGCGGCGCGCGATCGACATGGCGATTTCGGGGTCGACATCGACGGAATAGGTCGCCAGCTCGGTGACGGGGAAATAGGATTCCGGCAGGACGATGCCGCGCTTCGCCGCCTCTTTGGCGACGCCGAGCGCCACATGCGGGCGGTCGAGATCCAGCGCCAGTTGCGACAGTTGCAACAGGCCGGTCTGGTCGAGCGTCTCGGCGACATGGGTAAAGAACCAGCGCATCATCTGCTGCTCCTGCGCGTGGTTCAGCAACAGCGCCGCGCGGATCGGGCCGGAACCGGTGAATCCGGCCTCGCGCCAGTTCGGGAAATCGGCCTTGCCGGTCAGGCTGGCGTCCGGGGAAATATCGATGCGCTCCGCCGCCAGCTGTCCGTAGAAACTGGTCTGGAACCCTGCGCCGAACTTGTAGGCCTGCACGGCTTCCGAGCCGCGTCCCAGCGCCTCGTAGGTGCGTCCGAGCCAGTATCCGGCCCGACCGAGGCTGATCGGCGAATCCACCGCGTTCTGGAAGCGGGTGAAATGCGTCAGCGCCTGTTCCGGCGACTTCAGATAGGTCAGGGCGACATAGCCCGACAGCCATTCCAGATCGGCATAGTTCTCGCCCGCGGTCAGCCCGTGCTGGCTGGCCAGCAGATAGGCAAGGTTTGCGTCTCCGGCCCGCATCGCCCGCCGCGCGAACCCGCGCCGCCGGTTCGACCAGCTTTCGGGCCGCCCCAGCGATTCGACCGTGCCGCTGCGTTCCAGCAACAGCGCCTCGGCATCGTCCCAGCGCTCTTTCCTGACCCGCCACATGAACCGGTCGAAGGCCAGTCCGGCATCGCCGGCCAGGGTCTTCGGCACGGCGTTGATCAGGCCGTCCACGCCTTTGTCCGCGCGTTGCAGTCCGATCCGCGCCTTGGCCAGTCTGGCCTGCGCATCGCCGACAAGTCCCAGCATCCGTTCGGCGGCGCGGGTCTGGCCGCTCCACAGCAGGTTGTCGAGCCGGTCCTGATGGTGGCCGGACAGGGCGCCGCCATAGCGTTTCAACAGTTCCGCCTCTTCATGCGGGGCCAACGACATGTCACGCCAGGCGCGAATCACTTCGGCGCGCGCCTCTGCGGTCCGGCCCTGCGCCTGCAGGGCTTCCGCCAGACGCAAGGATCCGGTGCCGGTCTGCGGCGGGTTGCCCTCGAAGAACCGCCTGACGCTGGCGGGGTCATGGTCGCGCGGGATCACCTCTTCGCCGGCGCGGCGCAACCGCGCCAGCCCGGGCCAGTCTGCATGTTGTTCCAGAAATCTCTCGTATTCGCCCCAGCTTCCCTCGCTCTGGCGCAGCCGTTCCCAGACCACGAGGTCCGACGCGACGGGATCGCTGATCTGGGAGGCGAGATGCTCTGCCGTTACCCAGTCCTTCCCGGCCATCGCCGCCAGAGCCGAGGACAGGAGGTCGCCGTTTTCCTCCTGGGTTTTGGAAAACGCCAAAACCGGCACAAGAGACAGCACCAAAGTACACATAAACAAAAAAATCTGCCGATACACGTTCAGCCTCGCCGAAAATCAGCCCCCTTGATAGCGAAATTCCAGCGATTTTCCTAGGCCGATCTTGGTAAATTTAATTTTCGCCGTTACGTTTCTTTCATTTCCCTGTAAGGAAGCAGCGATTCACCATTTCAAGGAGGGTATCCAATGTTTCAGGGGTCTATGCCAGCGCTCGTCACACCGATGAAAAACGGTAAAGTCGACGATGCGACCCTCAAGGATCTGGTGGAATGGCAGATCGCCGAGGGCTCGCACGGGCTGGTTCCGGTCGGCACCACGGGCGAAAGCCCGACGCTGAGCCACGAAGAGCACGAGGCCACGATCCGGCTGGTCGTGGAAACCGCGGCAGGCCGCGTTCCGGTGATCGCCGGCGCCGGTTCGAACAGCACGCGCGAGGCGCAGCGGCTGGTCCTCTTCGCCAAGGATGTCGGCGCCGACGCGGCGCTGGTGGTCACGCCCTATTACAACAAACCGACCCAGACCGGGCTGATCGCGCATTACACGGCGCTGAACGACATCGGCATTCCGATCATCATCTACAACATCCCCGGCCGTTCGGTGATCGACATGCTGCCGGGCACGATGGGCGAACTGGCCAGGCTGGAGAATATCATCGGCGTGAAGGACGCGACCGGCAAGATCGAGCGGGTCAGCGAACAGCGCGCGACCTGCGGCGCGGACTTCATCCAGTTGTCGGGCGAGGATGCCACGGCGCTGGGGTTCAACGCGCATGGCGGCGTCGGCTGTATCTCGGTCACCGCGAATGTCGCGCCGAAGCTCTGCGCCGAGTTTCAGAACGCGACGCTGGAAGGCGACTTTACCAAGGCGCTGGACTATCAGGACCACCTGATGCCGCTGCACACCGCGATCTTTCTGGAGCCCGGCGTCTGCGGCGCGAAATACGCCCTGTCGAAGCTCGGCCGCTGCACCGAAGAGGTGCGCCTGCCGCTGACACCCCTGACGGACGGCACCAGGGCGCGGATCGACGAGGCCATGCGGTTCGCGGGGCTGATCGACTAGGCTATGTCCGACGGCGATTTCTACATCCACCTGGTCTGCGGCGCCACCGGCGCGGGCAAATCGACCTATGCGGAGGCACTCGCGAAGGCTGTGGGCGGCGTGCGGTTCTCGATCGACGAGTGGATGCAGACCCTGCACAACATGGACCAGCCGCCGGAACTGCGGTTCGACTGGTTCTATGACCGCGTCCAGCGCAACTGCACCCAGATGCGCAGCGTGGCCGAGCAACTGGTGCCGCTGGGCGTCGCGCCGGTGTTCGATTGCGGCCTGACCAACAAGAAGGAACGCGACATTTTCGTGGGCTGGGCAAATGAAAAGGGCTATCCGGTCCGCCTGCATTTCGTCGACGTCCCGACCGAGGTTCGCTGG
>JBFIHV010000089.1:0-8720 GCA_041601595.1 Amylibacter sp.
AGCCACCGGATCCACTGGGCCGACGACCATGCGCTGACCGTCGTTCTGGCGGCCAAGGGCTATCCGGGACCCTACGAAAAGGGCACCGAAATCAAAGGGCTGGACCGGCTGCGTTACGGCAGCAAGCTGCATGTTTTCCATGCCGGAACCAGGGTGGATCAGGGCAGGTTGCTGGCGGTCGGCGGCCGTGTCCTGAACGTCACGGCACGCGGCGCGACCCTGCAAGAGGCGCGCGACCGAGCCTATGCCGCCGTGGAACAGATCGACTGGCCGGAAGGGTTCTACCGCACCGATATCGGATGGCGCGCCCTGTAGGTCACGACTCGCACAGAAACTCGAAACGGCCTCTCAGCACTCTTTCACGGCGTCTGACAGAGCCGCCGGGCTGTTGGGGCCGATCACGTCCAGCTTCAACCCCCCGCCCGCGAACCGCGCCACGGCGATCCGTTTCCAGTCGCCGGTCAGCATGACCATCTGGTCCTGCCCGCCGCAGGTCCGCACACCGCCGGCAATGACCTCATCGCCGATCCGGTGGTTGGTTAGCCCGCTGGCGCGCGCGATCTCGGTCAGGGAGCTGCCGTCAAACGACCAGACACGCAGCAGTTTTGCCAGATGCGGCCGGTCGATATAGGCCACGTCCATCCGGCCGTCACCGTTGAAATCGCCGACGCCCACAGGGGCGAGCCAGCGGAACGGCGAGCCGATATGCGGGGTTTCGGCAAGCTTTTCCAGCCGCCCGTCCCGCAGCCCGTAGATCGCCAGCGCCGCGCCCGCCGTCACGTCGGTTTCCACCACGATCAACTCGCGCAGACCGTCGCCGTCCATGTCGGCAAGACGCGGGGCCATATCCTCGAACACATGGTCGGGCCTGCCGCCCGCCGCCAGATCGAGCGTCACGACCGTCCCGTCCGCCAGTTCCGCATTCAGCCGCAGATGCTCCGCGATGCGGCCCATGATCCGGTGGCCGTAAATGTCGCTGTCCTTGTCATACCAGGCCTTCGCGATATCGGCGCTCTGGCCAAGGGCCGGTCCGCCGAGCATCAGGACAAGGCCGACAAGAACAGCCTTCATCAGATCTGCTTTGCAGGCATCTCGACCACCAGCCCGTCCAGCGCATCCGTGACCTTCAACTGGCAGGTCAGGCGCGACCGCACCGGATCGGGCTCCCAGGCGAAATCCAGCATGTCCTCTTCCATCGGGTCGCGCGGAGGCAGCTTGTCCACCCAGTCGGGATCAACATAGACATGGCAGGTCGAACAGGCGCAGGCACCGCCGCAATCGGCCTCGATGCCCGGAATGTTGTTGTCGCGCGCGCCTTCCATGACGGTCAGCCCGGTCGGAACATCAACCTCGTGTTTCGTGCCGTTGTGCTCGATATAGGTAATCTTTGCCATAAACTCGGTCCTCTTCCTTCAGTCATCCCGCTCTTAAACTGCGCGTTATGGCTGTGCCAGTCTTTTTTTGCAGGCTCACAAATGCTTGCATGGAATATGATTTGTTCTATGTTTGTTCCATGTTCGAACCTGCGCCCAAACAGCCGCCATGGCCAAAACCGCCCGCAGCCCTGCCGCACAACCGGCTGGACGAGCCGCCGCAGGGCGCGCTGGTCACGGTTGCCGGGCTGGTGCTGGTGCGCCAGCGCCCCGGCACCGCCAAGGGCGTGATCTTCGTGACGCTGGAGGACGAAACCGGCATCGCCAACGTCATCGTCTGGCGCAAGACCTACGAGAAATTCCGCCGCGCGGTGATCGCGGGCCGCTTGCTGCGCGTCACGGGGCATTTGCAGCGCGACGGGCAGGTCGTCCATGTCATCGCGCAGAAGGTCGAGGATATCTCGGCGATGCTGGACAGTCTGCTGGAGACCGGAAAGTGACGGACAAAAAGTCATATTATTAAAGACGCGCGACAAAATTGATTCAGGTCAATGAACCTATTCTCCGCATCGTCTATACATATTCGGCGGAAACCGGAGTTCACTATGCCAAAAGCCAAAGCCAAGCATCTCGATCATTATATAAACATTGCCGAAGCAGTGGGCGTAATCGAGACCTTCAAGGATTTGCAACCCGCCATCGCCATCGGAGGAAGCCCGGCAGCCGTCATCGGAACCTTGCTGGCCCGCCGCGTCGGCCGGCACCACAAGGACTATTACGCAGAGCAGATCAAAAACGGTGGCATCTTGCTCTGGGTCCGCACATTCGATGACAAAAAGCGGGACTTGGCAGTGAAGATTCTGAAAGGCCATTCCGGAAGGGATGTTCACGTCCATGACTGGAGCGAGCCCTGATCAGGATTTCGCCTCCACGGTCCGGACCCTACAATAAAGTGCATCAAACAAATTCCAAGGACAAGAAATGACAAAAAACATACATACCCAAGAGAACCTGCAAGAAGCGATTTCGATGGAACTGGCCGCCGTTCAGCAATACCTGCTTCATGTCCTGACCGCCGAAGACTGGGGCCTGAACAAGCTGGCCGCGAAAATGCGCGAAGAGATGCAGGAAGAGCTCGGCCACGCCGAGGAATACGCCCGCCGCCTGATGTTTCTGGGCGGCAGCCCGGTGATGAAGCCAGCCAAAACACCCAAGCAGGCAAAATCCCTGAAGGCCATGTTCGAGGCGGATCTGGCTGACGAGAAAGATGCCATCGCCTTTTACACCAAGGCGGCACGCGCCGCGTCGGACGAGGCCGACATCGGCACACGCAACCTGTTCGAACAGACTGCGCTGGATGAAGAAGGCCACATGGCTTGGCTCGACCTGCAACTGTCACTGCTGGACCGGATGGGTGAACCCGCCTATATCGCCATTCAGATCAGCGGATCGGGCGGCGAATAAGCCCAATATGCCCCTTGCAGCACGCCGCAAGGGGCATCGGTTAAAGGCTAAATATCAGGAAGCGTTCCTGAACGCATTGAAGGCAAAAGTGACCCCGCCGATCAGGACCAATGCCTCGGCGATCGGAGCCAACGGCGCCATGCCCGCCTCGGAAATCTTTCCCGAGAACAGCAGGAACAGCATGACGATCAGGATCAGCGCGCCAATCTGGTGCAGCCAGAAATGGATCGTCGCCAGCCTGCCGCCGGCCATCGCCGGAAACAGCTTGTAGACGCAGGCGAACACCGCCATCAGCGTAAAGCCCAGCAGGTTGATATGCGCATGCACCGGCGCCATCTTATGGTCGCCGGAGCCGCCCATATACATGCCGAGCAGAATTCCGAGCAACAGATAGGCACTGCCAATTACAAGAAAGTTGCGTGAAATATTCATAACGTCCCTCATAGGTTTATAGTTATGGCGCGGAATCTACCAGATTTCAGAGGGTTAGGATAGATAATCTTAACTCGATCCATTGCCGGCCAAGGCCGCAACTCCGGAAGAGACTTTGGCAAAACGGGTTTGCGGATCCTGCAAATCTGAAAAGGAAAGGCCACCTTACCCAGCCACACGCCCCGGACAAAAAAGGCCCCGCCGAAGCGGAGCCTTCTGAAATCCTCGTACTGACTGCGAACTATTCTTCCAGCGACAGCCCGACAAAGCGCGGTTCGCCCTCGCGGCGCACCAGCAGCAGGACGGATTTGCGCCCCGCTTCCTTGGCGGCATCGAAAGCGGCGGTCACGTCCGCAGGTGTTTCAACTTTCTGCTGTCCGACCTCGGCAATCACGTCACCCGGGCGGATGCCCTTGTCGAACGCGTCGGTCCCTTCCTCGACATCCAGAACGGCAACGCCGGTCGCGGTCTCCTTCAGCTGCAACTGCTGGCGGATTTCGTCGGTCAGGCCGGAGAATGTCATGCCAAGGCCTTCAGCCGGTTTTTGTTCGTTTGGCTGCGCCGACGCCGGCAGAACTTCCGCTTCTTCGGCATTCTCGCGGCGGCCGAGCACGACCTTGAGCGTCACGGTCTTGCCTTCGCGGAAAACCACGACGCGTACCGCCTTGCCGACCTCGGTCTCCGCGACCACACGGACCAGTTGGCGGGTGTCTTCGACATCCTTGCCATCAAAGGTCAGGATGACGTCGCCGGCCAGCATGCCGGCGTCCATCGCCGGTCCCTCGGGCACCGAACTGACCATGGCGCCCGCCACCTTTTCCAGACCCAGGGCCGATGCCATATCTGGATCGACATCCTGGATACGGACACCAAGCCAGCCGCGCCGGGTCTCGCCGAAGTTCTTCAACTGGTCCACAACCCGAGAGACCACTTTGGACGACATCGAGAAACCAAGGCCGATCGAGCCGCCATTGGGGGAAATGATCGCCGTGTTCACACCGATGACATCGCCGTCCATGTTGAACAGCGGGCCTCCGGAGTTGCCGCGGTTGATGGCCGCGTCGGTCTGGATGAAATCGTCATAGGTGCCGCGCAACGAACGCTTGCGGGCCGAAACGATCCCTGCGGAAACCGAGAAGCCCTGCCCCAGAGGGTTGCCGATGGCCAGAACCCAGTCTCCGACCCGCATCAGATCGCTGTCGCCGAAGGACACGAAGGGCAACGGTTCGTCGGCCTCCACCTTCAGCAGGGCAATGTCGGTTTTCGGGTCCTTGCCGATCAGCTTGGCGTCGAGTTGCCTGCCATCGAAGAAATCGATCACGATCTCGTCCGCGCCGTCGATGACATGGTTGTTGGTGACGATATAGCCGTCAGCCGAGATGATGAAGCCGGACCCGAGCGCGGTGGTGCTGCGCGGCCGCTCCTGCGGGTCGCCGCGATCCAGAAAATCACGGAACAGATCCTCGAAGGGCGAACCTTCCGGAACTTGCGGCAGCATGCCGGGTCCACGGCGCATGACCGTGGTTGTGGTCGTGATATTGACCACCGCGGGGCTGAGTTTCTCGGCCAGATCGGCAAAGCTTTCGGGTGCGCTGCGGGCCGCGGCAGCCACCGCCTGCGCCATCAGAAGTGCCAGCACCAGAAAGGCTCCGACGAATATGGTCTGAAACCGGTCCATCTGGTCATGTTTGGTAGAAACGAGCGCTCTCACGATCAAACTCCTTTTTTGAACTGCATCCCATCAAGGGCCTTCTTGGTGCCCTGAATGCTTTATTTGTGTCATGTGCCTGACATTGCAACCTAATCACGGGCGGCGCATGTCAAATCGCTGTGATGGGCCTTCAGCGTGCAGAAATCCGCCGGTCACAGTCCTGTTTTGGCCACCGCGATCAGGAAAATACCCAGCGCGACGATGCCGAGTCCGATATTGCGCCGTTGCGCAAGCGTCAGTTTCCGCAATGCTTCCAGCAGGTCCTCGAAACGCAAAGGGGCCAGTGCAAGCACCAGCCCCTCGATAACCGCCATGATGCCAATGCCGAGCAGAAGCTCATAGATCATTTTACCTTGTCCGATTTCAGGTACTCGAAAAACTCGCTGTCCGGCGAGATGACCAGAGACGTATTCCCGCCCTGCAGCGATTTCTCATAAGCCGTCAGCGACCGGTAGAAGGCAAAGAACTCCGGATCGCGGCCAAAGGCCTCAGCGAAAATCGCGTTGCGCTGCGCATCGGCCTCACCCCGGATGATATCCGATTGCTTCTGGGCCTCGGACACCGTCTCGACCACGGTACGGTCGGCGGCGGCCCGGACCCGCTGCGCGGCCTCGTTACCGCGCGCGATCTCGTCCGCCGCTTCGCGCTCACGTTCCGCCCGCATCCGGTCGAAGGTGGCTGCAAGGTTCTGTTCCGGCAGGTCGGCGCGTTTGATGCGCACGTCGATGATCTCGACCCCGAGGTTGGTGGCCTCGGACCGCGCGCCGTCGCGGATGCGGGTCATCAGACCGACCCGGTCCGCAGACAACACCGCATCGGATGTGACGCTGCCCAGTACCTGCCGGAGCTGCGCGATCAGGATGCGGTCCAGCCGCGCCGAAGCGCCCGGAATGCCGCTCGCGCCGACGGCGCGGCGAAACTGCTTGGCGTCGGCAATGCGCCAGCGGGCAAAGGCGTCGACGACCAGCCGACGATCATCCAGCGGCGTCACCTCGGACGGCTCGGTATCCATCGGCAGGATGCGGTCGTCGTATTTGACGATCTCGTGGATCACCGGCACCTTGAAATACAGGCCCGGCTCCTTGATCTCGGCGGTGACTTCCCCGAACCAGAGCCGCAGGGCCGTTTCACGCTCGTCGACGATATAGACCGACGACAGGCCGATGGCTCCAAGCACGACCAGGACCGGCAGGATTAAAGCTGACTTTTTCATTTATCTTGCTCCCTCGGAAGTGGCGGCATCCGACTGGCTGCCGGACTTCCTCAATTCATTCAGCGGCAGGTAGGGAACGACGCCCTGTCCTCCGCCTGCGCCTTCATCGATGATGACTTTGTCAACATTGCCCAAAACCCGTTCCAGCGTCTCGATATACAGCCGCTTGCGGGTCACATCGGGTGCCTTGGCGTATTCCTCGAAAACGGAAACGAAGCGTGACGCTTCACCCTGCGCCTGGTTCACGACCTGGGCGCGATAGCCTTCGGCCTGCTGCAGCAGGCGCGCCGATTCCCCGCGGGCCTGCGCCACGACCGTGTTCGAATAGGCATCCGCCTGTTTCTCCAGCGTGTCGCGGGTCTGTTCTGCCGCCTGCACTTCGCGGAAGGCGTCGATCACCTCGCGCGGCGGGTCGGCCTTGTCGAAGTTGACGCGCACGATGTTGACGCCGCTGTTATAGCTGTCCAGCGTCGCCTGGATCAGGTTTTGCAGTTCTTGCGCGATCACGCCGCGGTCGCGGTTCAGGATCGGCGACAGCAGGGACCGCCCAACAATCTCGCGCATCACCGATTCGGACACGGCGCGGATGGTGTCGCGCGGTTCGGCCAGGTTGAACAGATAGCGCTGGGCGTCGGAAATGTTCCAGACAACCTGAAAGTCGATATCGACGATATTCTCGTCGCCGGTCAGCATCAGACCCTGTTCGGCCCGCAAGCCAGCGCCGACCCCGATATCCTCGGTGTTTTCGCGGGTGACCGACAGGATTTCCTTGGTAACGACCGGCCAGGGCGCAAAGTTGAGGCCCTCTTGACCGGTCTGGTAATACTTGCCGAGGAACAGCTCGACCGATTGCTCGGACGTATCGACGCGATAGAAAGAACTGAACACCCACAGGCCGGCCGCCGCGATCAGGATCAGCATGACGCCGCCGCGCCCGATGCCGCCGCCGCCGGCGCCCGACGGTCCGCGACCGTTGGTCGAACCGCCGCCCTTGCCGCCCATCAGCACACGCAGGCGCTCCTGACCCCTGCGGACGATCTCGTCCAGCTCGGGGATCGGGGGCTGTCCGCCGCCGCCCGGCGGCCTGCGGCCACCGCCGCCGTCGTTTCCTGAACCGCGGTTACCACCGCCGCCGCCCCAAGGGCCGCCCGAGTTATTGCTTGGCATATATCAACGTCCTTTCCGGATATTCCAGTTCTTCTATCATCTAACTGGCATCTTTTGTCAAAAAATCAACCGCCAAAACCGTTTAACTGCGCACCGGCGTACGCATTGTCACCAGTTCTTCCGCAGCCGTCGGGTGCACCGCCATGGTGCGGTCGAAATCTTCCTTGGTTGCGCCCATTTTCATGGCGATGCCGACCATCTGTATCATCTCGCCCGCCGCGGATCCGACGATATGGCAGCCCAGCACCTTGCGGCTGGCCTTGGACACGATCAGCTTCATCATCATGCGCTCGGGGTTTTCCGCCAGAGTATGCATCATCGGGCGGAACGTGGACTGATAGACCTCGATCTCTTCCTGCGCGCGCGCCTCCTCTTCCGACAGGCCGACCGTCCCGATCTCGGGCTGGGTGAAAATCGCCGTCGGGATCAGGTCGTGATCGACCGGAGTGGAGTTGCCCTTGAACACGGTCTCGACAAAGGCCATCGCCTCGCGGATCGCCACCGGCGTCAGGTTGACGCGGTCGGTGACGTCGCCGACCGCATAGATCGACGGCACGGAAGTCTGGGAATAGGTGTCGACCACGACCTCTCCGCCGCGACCCAGTTCAACGCCGGCCTCTTCCAGCCCCAGCCCCTCGGTATTGGCCTTGCGCCCGGTGGCATAAAGGACGCAATCGACCTCGTAGTCCCGCCCGTTGGTGCAACGCACCCGCAATCCGCTTTCGGTCCTTGCGATACTGACGACATCCGTGCCGACATGCAGCGCGATGCCCTTTTCCCGCATTTCATCGGCGACATGGCCACGGACCTCGCCGTCGAAGCCGCGCAGGATCTGTTCGCCGCGATAGAACTGGGTCACCTCGGCCCCCATGCCATGGAAAATGCAGGCGAATTCGCAGGCGATATAGCCGCCGCCCACCACCATGACCCGTTCGGGCAGGTCGGCCAGATGGAAAACCTCGTTCGAGGTGATCACATGCTCCGCGCCTTCGACGTCCGGCACGAAAGGCGCGCCGCCGGTGGCGACCAGAATATGCTTGGCGCTGAAGCTCTGCCCGGTGGACAGTTTGACGGTATGCGGATCGACGATGACCGCGCGCGCCTCGAACAGCTCAACGCCGACCTTTTCCATATTGGCCTGATAGACGCATTCCAGCCGGGCGATCTCCCTGTCCTTGGCCGCGATCAGCTTGGACCAGTCGAAAGAGGTCTCGCCCACGGTCCAGCCGAACCCCTTGGCGTCCTCGAATGCCGTCGAGAATTCCGAAGCATAGACCATCAGCTTTTTCGGCACACAACCACGGATCACGCAGGTGCCGCCCCAGCGGTATTCCTCGGCAATGGCTACGCTTGCTCCGGC
>JBFIHV010000090.1:0-8660 GCA_041601595.1 Amylibacter sp.
TCGCCGCGGTCCGCGATATGCTTGCGGATCTTGCGCCGCATCTCGTCGTCGAAAGCCTGCGCGGTGGCGATATAGGTCTTGGGCAGGCCAGACCGCTCCACCATCCGCTCAGCGAAACGTGATTTGCCGGAAGCGGCTCCACCAAGTATCAAGGTAACCCGCGGTAAAAAATAGGCCACTGTTGTTCCTTTTGATCCAATTTTGGCGCCGTCACGTATCAATAACAAAGTGAGATCAAAACAACAGGGATTTATAGACCGGAGGTCGTCGTGGCACTTGATTTTGAAGCAAATGGAATTTCCAGAACCGCAATGTCGGCGGAAATGCTGGATGCGGACACCGAACTGGCCCTTGCGCGGGCCTGGCGGGATGATCGGGACGAACAGGCGCTGCACCGGCTGGTCAACGCCTATATGCGTCTGGCCGTTTCCATGGCAGGCAGATACAAGCGCTACGGCGCGTCGCGCGCCGACCTGATCCAGGAAGCGGGCGTCGGCCTGATGAAGGCCGCCGACCGTTTCGACCCTGAACGCGGCGTCCGCTTTTCGACCTATGCCCAGTGGTGGATCAAGGCGTCGATACAGGATTACGTCATGCGCAACTGGTCGATGGTCCGCACCGGCTCCACGACGCCGCAAAAGGCGCTGTTCTTCAACATGAAACGTGTCGAATCGAAGCTGGAGCGCGAGGCGCAGCAGCGCGGCGAGACGCTGGACACCCATCAGTTGCAGGAAATGGTGGCGCAGGAAATCGGCGTTTCCATGCGCGATGTCGAGATGATGAAGGGCCGGATGTCCGGCGGCGATTTCTCTCTGAACGCCATGCAGACGACCGACGAGGACGGTCGCGAATGGATGGACACGCTGGAGGATGACAGCCCGCAGGCCGCCGAGACGGTCGAGCGCAACCACGATCTGGACCAGGTGCGCAACTGGCTTAACGAGGCCATGCAGGCGCTGACCGACCGCGAACGCTATATCGTGGCGCAGCGCAAACTGGTGGACGAACCGCGCACGCTGGAAAGCATCGGCGAGGAACTGGGCCTGTCCAAGGAACGTATCCGTCAGGTCGAGAACGTGGCGCTGACCAAGCTGCGCAAGCGGCTGGAGGCCAACACCGGAAAAGCCGCGCAGCTGATGGCGACGCTCTGACAAAGCCGCTGCTTGCCCTTTGCGGGCGGCATCATTACACGTATTGCCTAGGTCTGTCTGTGTAGGATGCTGTGATGTTGCAAGGGCGCACGGTTCTGTTGGTGATCGGCGGCGGTATCGCCGCCTACAAATGTCTTGAACTGATCCGCAGGCTCAGGGACCGGGGCGCGTCGGTCGTACCTGTCATGACCCGAGCGGCATCCGAGTTCGTCACCCCCCTGTCCGTTTCCGCGCTTGCGGGCCACAAGGTCTATCTCGACCTGTTCGACCTGACCGACGAGGCCGAAATGGGCCATATCCAGCTGTCCCGCGCCGCCGATCTGGTGGTAGTCGCGCCTGCCACGGCCGACCTGATGGCGAAGATGGCGCAGGGGCTGGCAGGCGATCTGGCCACGACCCTGCTGATGGCGACCGACAAGCGCGTGCTGATCGCGCCCGCGATGAACGTGCGGATGTGGCAGCACGCCGCGACACAGAGAAACCTGAAAACCCTGCAAGACGACGGCATTCTGGTCGTAGGTCCCGACGAGGGCGACATGGCCTGCGGCGAGTACGGGCCGGGCCGGATGGCCGAGCCCGCCGCAATTCTGGCCGCTATCGAGGATGCTCTGGTCAACGGCCCGCTCAGGGGCCGCCATGTCATCGTGACCTCGGGACCGACGCATGAACCGATCGATCCGGTGCGCTATATCGCCAACCGGTCCTCGGGCAGACAGGGCAGCGCGATTGCCTCCGCGCTTGCCGGTCTGGGCGCGCGAGTGACATTCGTGACCGGACCCCCCGAGGCGCCGCTGCCGCAGGGCTGCCGGATAGAACGGGTCGAGACCGCCGGACAGATGCTGGCGGCGGTCGAGGCCGCGCTTCCCGCCGATGCCGCCGTCTTTGCCGCCGCCGTGGCCGACTGGCGCGTGCAGGGCCGGACCGACAGCAAAATCAAGAAAGACGGCAGCGGCAAGCCGCCGGAGCTGCGCTTTGCCGAGAACCCCGATATCCTCGCCACGGTCGCCGGACACAAGTCCCTGCGTCCGGCGCTGGTCGTGGGTTTCGCCGCCGAGACGGACGACGTGATCGCCAACGCCACGGCCAAACGGCAACGCAAGGGGTGCGACTGGATACTGGCCAACGACGTGTCGCCCGCGACCGGCATCATGGGGGGCGCGCACAATGACATAACCCTGATTTCCGCGGACGGGTCCGAGGTCTGGCCGCATATGTCCAAGGAAGACGTCGCCAGACGGCTGGCGGCGAAGATTGCCAAAACACTGGGGCCGGCCGATGTCTGATATCACCGTGGCGGTCAGCCATACCGAGGCTGCGGACCGGAAGGTTCCGCTGCCGGCATACGAAACCGAAGGCGCGGCGGGCATGGACCTGCGGGCCAATTTGCCGCCGGAAAACCGCAATGACGGGGTGACGCTGGAACCCGGCGCGCGGGCCATCGTTCCGACTGGGCTGACATTGGCGATTCCAAAGGGGTTCGAGGCACAGATCAGGCCGCGTTCCGGTCTGGCGTTCAAGCACGGCATCACGCTGGCCAACGCGCCCGGAACCATCGACAGCGATTATCGCGGTCCGCTCGGCGTGATCCTGATCAATCTGGGGGCGGAGGCGTTCCACATCGCGCATGGCGACCGGATCGCGCAGATCCTGTTCGCGCCGGTGGTCCGCGCGGTCTGGGACGAAAGGCCGTCGCTCGACACTACGGGCCGCGGCGCGGGCGGCTTCGGGTCTACGGGGCGGAAATGACAGGGGCGGATTTCACCAATCTCGGCCTTGCCGTCGCGGCCGTCCTGCTGGTTCTGCTGTATTTCTACGGCCTTCGCAAAATGCGCGCCGCGGCGCAGCAGCGCCATGCCGGACAGGCCGAACCGGTCAACCCCGACAGCCTGACGCCCACCGAACTGGAGCGCTACGCGCGCCACATCGTTTTGCGGGAAATCGGCGGACCGGGGCAGAAGAAACTGCGCAAGGCCAAGGTGCTGGTGGTCGGGGCCGGCGGCCTGGGCGCGCCTGTGCTGCAATATCTGGCGGCGGCGGGCGTCGGCACAATCGGCGTGATCGACGACGATACGGTCAGCCTGTCCAACCTGCAAAGGCAGGTCCTGTTTGACGAAAGCCAACTGGGGAAACCCAAGGTGTTTGCGGCGCAGCAGCGCTTGAAACTGCTGAATCCCTTCGTGAACGTCCTGCCCTACAACCGCCGTCTGACCGCCGATATCGCCGAAGAGCTGTTTGCCGAGTACGATCTGGTGCTGGACGGCACCGACTCCTTCGCGGCAAGGCAAATGATCAACGCCGCCAGCGCCGCCTCCAAAACCCCGCTGGTCTGGGGCGCGATCAGCCAATGGGAAGGCCAGGTCACGGTGTTCGATCCGGCCAACGGCGAGCCCTGTTTCGAGTGCGTCTTTCCGGCCCCGCCCGCCGAGGGTCAGGCCCCGACCTGTGCCGAGGCCGGTGTCATGGGCGCGCTGCCGGGGGTGATCGGATCGCTGATGGCGACAGAGGCGATCAAGCTGATCACCGGCGCGGGCACGGTGCTGAAAGGCGAGCTGCTGATCTTCGACGCGCTGGAAGGACAGACCAGAAAGATCCGCATAAACGCCAACCCTGCCTGTCCGGTCTGCCGCGCCTGACTAGATCTGCGTCGGCACCACGCGGTTGGGCGGGGTGTGCCCGTCCTCGAATGTCTTGATATTGACGATGACGGTCTCGCCCATTTCGGTGCGGCTTTCATGCGTGGCGGAAGCCATGTGCGGCAGCAGCATGACGTTGTTCCTGTCGCGCAGGCGCGGGTTCAAATGCGGGCTGCGTTCCTGTACGTCCAGCCCGGCCCCGGCCAGCCGGCCCGACTCCAGCGCCTCGGTCAGGGCGACCTCGTCGATCAGCTTGCCGCGCGAGATATTGACGATGTAGGAGCTCGGCTTCATCAGCGCCAGACGGTCGGCGTTGACGATATGGTGGGTCAGCGGCGTCAGCGGACAGCTGATCGACAAAACATCGATATGGGCCAGCATTTTGTCCAGATCGCCCCAATAGATCGCGGCCAGCTCGTTTTCCCGGTCCGGGTGCACCGGCTTGCGGTTGTGGTAGTGAACCTCCATGCCGAAGGCCCGCGCCCGGCGCGCGACCTCGATCCCGATCCGCCCGAGCCCCAGAATGCCCAGTTTCTTGCCGCCGACGCGCGCGCCCAAAAAGGCCGAGGGCGACCAGCCCTGCCAGTCGCCGGATTGGAGCGCGGCGGAGCCTTCCTTGAAGCGGCGCATCACGCTCAGCATCAGGGTGATCGCCATATCCGCCGTGTCGCCGGCGCGGTTCGCCGGAGAATTCGAGACGACGATGCCGTTCCTGTGCGCCGCGACGATGTCGATGTGGTCGTAACCCGCGCCGTAATTGGCGATCATCCGCAGCTTGCCGCGCGCCTGCGCCAGCATCTCGGCGTCGATCATGTCGTTGAGCGTCGGCACCAGAACATCCGCGCTGGTCATGGCGGCCAGCAGGTCGTCACGGCTGAACGGCGTGTCGCTGGCGTTCAGTGTCACGTCGAACAGTTCCGACAGCCGCGCCTCGACTTTTTCTGGCAGGCGTCGCGTCACAACAACACTTAATCGGGATTGCGGCAATTTCGGTATCCAAGGCTAGAAAAGTTGGTTCCATTTTGGCAAATTCACTGGCACAAGAGCAAGCGGTATTCCCGATTATTTTCGGGACCATAAACAGCCCGAAAAGGGTCGAGATGCAGGCGTTCATGACAAAGCGTTGGATTTTTGCCGGTTTGCTGGCCGCCATGGCCTGTTCCGGCGCGGTATCCGCGGCGGAGCGCGGTCCGGTGACCAACCTGCCGCTGCCGCGATTCGTGTCGCTGAAAGCCGCCGAGGGCAACGTGCGGCGCGGCCCCAGCCTGACCCACCGCGTCGACTGGGTGTTCCGGCACGAGGACATGCCGCTGCAAGTCACGGCGGAATACGGCCACTGGCGGCGGGTGCAGGATGCCGAGGGTCAGGGCGGCTGGATGCATTACGCGCTGCTGTCCGGCGTGCGCACCGTCGTGTTCCAGACGGAGAAGACCGAACTGCATGTTCAGCCGAGCGATGCGGCGCCGACCAATGCCTTCGCCGAACGCGGGGCGATCGCCGTGATCGAGGAATGCAGCCGCGACTGGTGCAAGGTCGCGGCCGGCCGTGTCGACGGTTGGGTCAAAAAGACCAACCTCTGGGGGGTAGGACCCGAAGAGGTTCTGAACTAGCGGTTGCCGAAGGTCACGCGACCTTGTCCAGTCCGCGCCCTTTCAGAAGCGCCTCGACCTTCGGCAGCGAACCCCGGAATTCGGTATAGAGCACATCCGCCTCTTTCGAGCCGCCGGCCGAATAGATGTGGTCGTGCAGTCGGGCCGCGATCTGCGGATTGAACGGATCGCCGGTTTCCGAGAAGGCCTCGAAGGCGTCCGCGTCCATCACTTCCGACCACATGTAGGAATAATACCCGCTGGAATAGCCGTCGCCGGAAAACACATGTGCGAAATGCGGTGTCGCATGGCGCATGGTGATGGCCCTTGGCATGCCCAGATCGGCCAGTACCTCTTGCTGCCGCTGCATCGGATCGTTCGGCGCGCTTCCCTGATGGAACGCCAGATCGACCAGCGCGCTGGCGACATACTCCACCGTCGCGAAACCCTGATCGTAGTTCTCGGCCGCCAGCAACCGGTCCAGCAGATCTTTTGGCATCGGCTGGTCCGTTTCCGCGTGGCGGGCGTATTTTTCCAGAACTTCCGGCACGGACAGCCAGTGTTCGTAAAGCTGGCTCGGCAGTTCCACGAAATCGCGCGCCACAGAGGTGCCGGAAATGAAGCCGTATGTCACGTCCGACAGCATCGAATGCAGCGCATGTCCGAATTCGTGGAACAGGGTGCGGGCGTCGTCGAAGGTCAGCAGGCAGGGTTCGCCCGCCGGCGCCTTGGCGAAGTTGCAGACATTGACGGTGACCGGCCGGACCTCTTCGTCCAGCGCCGACTGGGCGCGGAACCGCGAACACCAGGCGCCGGAGCGTTTCGAGGACCGTGCGAAATAATCGCCGACGAAGACCGCCATGTGGCGGTCGCCCTTCCTGACCTCCCAGGCGCGGGCGTCGGGGTGATACAGCGGCACGTCCAGCGGCTCGAACGTCAGCCCGAACAGGCGGTTGGCCACATCGAAGGCGGCCTCGATCATCCGGTCGAGCTGGAAATAGGGTTTCAGTTCCGCCTCGTCGAGGTCATGCTCGGCCAGACGCCGTTTCTCGGAGTAATAGCGCCAGTCCCATGGTTCCAGATCGCCGTTCATCCCGTCGGCATGCAGCATTTCGGTCAGCTTTTCCGCGTCCGCGTTCGCCGACCGTTTCGCCGGTTCCCATACCGCCATAAGCAACTCGCGCACCGCGTCCGGTGTTTTCGCCATCTCTGTTTCCAGTTTGAAGTCGGCGAAGCTGTCATAGCCCAGCAACCGCGCGCGTTCGGCGCGCAACTCCAGCGTTTCCCGCACGATGTCGAGGTTGTCGGTGTCACCGCCGTTTTCGCCGCGTGCAGCCCAGGCCCTGAAGGCGCGTTCGCGCAAGTCGCGGCGCGGCGAGAATTGCAGGAAGGGGACGATCAGCGACCGCGACAGGGTGATGACATAGCCGTCGATGTCGCGCTCGCGCGCGGCCTCTTTCGCGGCGGATTTCAGAAAGGCGGGGCAGCCTTCCATGTCCTTCCCGGTCAGTTCCATCTTCCAGTCGCGCTCGTCCGCCAGCAGGTTCTGGGTAAAGGCCGTGCCCAGTGTGGCCAGCCGCTTGGTGACCTCCGCCAGGCGCGTGCGGTCATCGCCTTCAAGCTTTGCTCCGGCGCGCACGAACATGCGGTGATACAGTTCCAGCACGCGCAGTTGTTCATCGGTCAGCCCCAGGCTTGCGCGGTCTTCGAACAGCTTTTCGATCCGCGCGAACAGCTTGCGGTTCATCACGGTCTCGGAAAAGAACGCGGCGAACCGGGGCGACAGATCGCGCTGCAAGGCTTCCAGTGTCGTGTTGGAATTGGTGCCGGTCAGGTTGAAGAAGACACCTCCGACCCGGTCCATCAGCGCATCGGTGCGTTCCAGCGCCTCGATCGTGTTGGAAAAACTCGCCGGCTCACGGCTGTCCGCGACCGCATCGATCGCGGCGCGCGATTGTTTGAAGGCCTCTTCGAACGCATCGGCGAAATGCGAATCCTCGATTCTGTCGAAGGGCGGCAGTGAAAACGGCGTCTTCCATGTTTCGAAGAACGGGTTGGTGTCGGTCATGCGCGGGCCTCTTGAAAAGGTGTTCGGCACATACTTAGGATGTTCCGCGGGCAGTTTCCACGTCTAAGCGGTTCGCTGCGCGCTCTGTTATGGTGTGCTCCCGCCAACGGGGCGGCTCTGGCCGGGACTGCCTTATTCACGGCGCATTTGAGTCATATTTTTTGGAGATGTTAAGGATTCGCGTTGAATCCCTGTAGTAGTTAGTTGGTGAAATCATGATGAAATGGGTTCTTTACGCTTTCTTGTGGGCGCTCGCGCTCGTGGTGAGCATGGACTTTGCCCACAAAAGCGCAAGCGGCACGTCCATTCAGGCATACCTCGGCATTGAAAATCCTTTTATCCGGAAATTCAGGGCGAGTCCGAGCGGTGTTGCGACGACCTCTTCCCGCGGGAACTGACCGGGGACGGGTCCAGCACACTGTCCGGACGCTGTTTTGACGGATTGAACGCGCCGGATTCGCGGCAGAGGTCGTAATAGACCGATTTGCCGTCGAGTTTTTATCGCCTCAGGCCGAATTATTTTGCAATGTGACAACAAACGGATTTGTCTCGGAGCAAGATCAATGAAAACCCAAGTGAAAGCCTGTGTCGTCGGTGGCGGCGCGGTCGGCGCGTCCATAGCCTATCATCTTGCCAAGGCGGGATGGGACGATGTCGTTCTGCTGGAGCGCGACGAGCTGACTTCCGGATCGACGTGGCACGCCGCTGGGCTGCTGCCGCTGTTCAACATGTCCTATGCGACGACCCATATTCACGACTATTCCGTCAAGTTCTACAAGACGCTGGAGGCCGAGACCGGCCTGAACGCGGGCTTTTCCGTGGTCGGCAACCTGCGCATGGCGCAGACCCAGGAGCGCATGGATGAATACATGCTCTATGCCTCGACGGCGGATACGGTGGGCATTCCCTATGAATTCCTGACCCCCGACCAGATCAAGGAACGCTGGCCTCTGATCAATACCGAAGACCTGGCGGGCGCGCTCTATCACACGACGGACGGCTACATTAACCCCGCCGACGTGACACAGGCCATGGCCAAGGGCGCCCGTCAGCGCGGGGTCGAGATCTATCGCAAGATGCAGGTCGACAGCTATCAGTGGACCGGCAGCGAATGGATCGTGCGCGGCACGATCATGGTCGAGAAGGGCGGCAACCTCGTGCCCGGAACGGAGACCTTCGAAATCCATGCCGAGCATGTCGTGACCGCGACCGGCAACCA
>JBFIHV010000091.1:0-8569 GCA_041601595.1 Amylibacter sp.
AGACGAGTCGTCACGGCGTGTTTCCGGTCTCCTGCCCAGACGCAACCGCTGGGTGGAGGCACCAGATCGCCCAACCGCTCCATCGGCACGACGGCGCGCCACGCGAAGTTGCCGGTGTAGCGCGGTTTGTCCGGCCCGATCATCTGGGCGCGGATCGCGGAATGGATGCCATCGGCCCCGACCACAAGGTCAGCGGAAAGTTTGCGGCCGCCCGCCAGATGCACGGTCGCCTCGTCGGGGGTCTGACTGTAGCCCGTGACCTTCGCATTCAGGCGAAAGGCCTCCGGCACCCGCGTTTCCAGCGTGACCTGAAGCGCCGCGAGCATATCGGCGCGGTGAACCTGCAAATAGCGCGCGCCCCAGCGCTGTTCGGCAATATCCTTGATCGGAATGCCGAAGATTTCGCGCCCGCTTCTGCCATTGCGCAGGGACAGCGTTTCGGGCTGATAGACCAACGGGTCCAGCGCCGGCATCACATCCAGCGCTTCCAGAACCCTGATGCCGTTCGGACTCAGCTGGATGCCCGCGCCGACCTCGGTCAGCGTGTCCGCCTGCTCCAGAACCTCGACGTCCCATCCGGCCCTGTTCAGCGCCAGCGCGACCGTAGCGCCGCCAATTCCGCCGCCGATTATCAGTGCTTTCATGTCGTGGACCAGCCCAGAGAATTGCGTGTTGTGGTATTGTTAGGCCAAGCCGCGGGGATGGTCCAGTGCAACCATGGACTGCTTTCGAAGCAGTCGCTCGGCGACGTTAAAAATATGTTCGAAAGCAAGGAATTACGATCAGAGTCTCTTACCGGAACTGGCAGGCCGGCCTGCGCTCGCGATACTGACCTGCTGTCCCCGATAAGGCCCGGACCCTGCCCCGATCACCCCTTCGTCACCAGTCGCAGAGCTGTCCGTTCACCGCTGACTTGACGAAGCGCGGCGCGGCGCGGCCTTCGGTTGCGTCAGGATCGGCCAGTAGACCACAGCGAAACCGCCAAAGCCCGCGATCCATGCCGTTGCCGCCAGATGCAGCAGCCATGCCTGCCCGGGCAGCAAACCGGCCGCAAACCGCGCCGCAACCGACAGTATGACCGCGAGGTAAATCGCCGTCACTGCACGGTTTGCACGCAGCGGGCGCCCGGCATGTCCAAGGCTCGCACGGGTCATCACGGCCAGCGTCATCAGGCCGATGGCTCCCGCCATCCAGATGTGCTGTTCCGCCGCCGCATATCCCGGGAAAAGGCTTCCGGCCGCCATCGCCAGAAACCCCAGCGGCACGAAGGCATAGCCCGCGTGAAGGACCCAGACCAGCGCCTCCTTGCCGGTGTGCCGTCCCGACCAGCGCGACATGCGCCATAAATGCGCGACGCCAGCCAGCGCGCACGCTGCCGCCGTTGTCGGCCGTTCCGGCCAGAGCACCCAGAGCAACAGCGCCGCAAGGGTCAGCGCGAGGACACCAAGGTCGGCACGCCCGTGCGGCTTCGGCCGCGCCGGGTGGGCCTGCTGCGCCAGCCAGTTGCGGGTGAAACTCGGCACGATGCGCCCGCCGATCAGCGCGATCAGCATCACCGCCGCCGCCAAACCCAGCCGCAAACCCGCGCCGCCCGCAGGAAATCCGCCGCGCGCGGCTTGCAGATGGAAGGCGGCATTTGCGATTGCCCAGCCCGCCAGCAACGCCAGAACCGGCAGGTTGCGCCAGTTTTTGCCCGCGACGATCTCGCGTGCCAGAAACCCGATCAGCGCCAGCGGAAACGCCAGATCGGCCAGCGCCGCCAATATCGCAGGAAGATGGGCCGATACGGCGATCGCAATCCGGCCGAGCATCCAGAGCGACACCAGCCCCGCCAGCGGCCAACCGACTATAGGCAGCCGTCCCGTCCAGTTGGGAACCGCGGTCAGCAGGAACCCCGCCATCACCGCGCCCAGATAGCCGAACAGCATTTCATGCGCGTGCCATGACACCGGATCGAAGGCCGTCGGCAGGACCAGACGCCCGGTCAGCATGGCAATCCATAGCGCCATCGCCAGCGCCGCCCAGATGCCGCCGAACAGAAAAAACGGACGAAAACCGAAACTGAGGATCGCGGGGCCGTCCCATGCCCGCATGCGCCCGGCGGTGGTGGTCATGTCGCCGCCTCCCATTGCGGGCCGTCCTCGGTCACGATCACATCCATGCCGATGTCATGGGGTTGGGGAAAAATCGTGGAAATGCGGGCCGCCTGAAGGCCGACGCCGATGACAAAGGGCCGCGGGCGGGCGGCTGCCAATGTGCGGTCGAAATAGCCGCCGCCATAGCCGAGACGATAACCCTCGCCGTCCCAGCCAACCAGCGGTGACAGCGCGATTTCGGGCTGCACCCGGTCGGCGCTCGCCGATGGTACGGGAATGTTCCAATGCCCGCGCTCCATCTTGACCCCGGGCGCCCAGCGGCGGAACACGAGAGGCGCGGCGCGTGTCTCGACGACCGGCAGGGCGACAATGGCACCCTGTTCGTGGAGGCCCTCCAGCCATGGGCGCAAATCGGGTTCCCCCTTGATCGGCCAGTAGCCCGAAACGACCCGTCCGGCGATGTCGCCGAACCTGCGCGCGACCAGTGTGTCGAGATGACCGGCAAGGGCAATGCCGATGCGGGCGCGTTCCGCGACCGTCTGCGCCGACCGGATATTGCGCAACCGTTCGCGCTCGGCTTTTCGCCAGCGCGCCACGTCCACGGCCTGCTGCGGATCGACGCCAAGCGGGTCGAAATAGGCCGGGTCGAGCTCATGCGCCATGCAGGGCGGCGAAGCGTATGCGCCCGTGGCAGGCTTCCTATCGGAGCGGTCCGTCACGTGTTTACTCCGCCCCGTTCAGCCGTATCGGTGATGACGGCTGGCCGGATCTTTCGCACGGCCGGAAGCGTGGAGCTGTCATGCGTCATTCCAATGTCCTCGTGAGTCCTTTTGATCGGTATTGATTTAAAGTCTAATCCTGCTAATATGCATTGTAAATACCTATTCAAAAAGAGAACGAGCCACGATGCGCCTCACCTCCTTCACCGACTATGGCCTCAGAATGCTGATGCGTCTGGCCAGCGCGCCGGACCGCGCCTTTTCCACCGCCGAACTGGCCGAGGAATTCGGACTTCCGCGCAACCATCTGAGCAAGATCATGCAGCGGCTCGCGCATGGCGGCATCGTCGCCACACGGCGCGGCGGCGGCGGCGGCGCGATGCTGGCCAAGCCCGCGCAGGACATAAGGCTGGGCGCGCTGATACGCCTGTTGGAAGAGGGGCAGTCGCTGGTCGAATGTCTAAATCCGGGCGGAGGCGATTGCTCCATCGCCGGTTGCTGCCGCCTGAAGGCGCGATTGCGCCGCGCAGAGGCCGCCTTCCTTTCAGACCTCGACCGTTCGACGCTGGCCGACATCGCGTTGCCCGAACTGGCGATCCTGCAGGTTTGACCCGCGCCGCGTCCGGTCCGGCACAACCCTTCGCTCGGAACGCACGTCACCCCGGCAAGCGCCCCTCGGGATCGTCTCGATCCAGAGCTTTAAGGGTCAGGGGGCAAGGCTTGCCCTCATAAAACGTATCGAGGATCGCCTGAAACTCCGGCCCGCCGCCCGCCGCGCGAAACAGCGTGGAGGAAGAGCGGAGTTTGAGAGCGTCTATCGGCCCGAGAATGGACACGGCGGTCTTTTCCGGATGGCACAGGACGGCGCGAACGGCGCGCATCAGACGATCGTTCAGCACCGGATCTTCGAGATAGGCCCTTGCCTCCTCAGGACCATCGATACCGTAGTGCCTGGCGGTGGCGGAGCGTCCAAGGGATTTCAACTGCGGAAAGATGAACCACATCCAGTGCGAGGTTTTCTCGCCTCGCTGGAGTTCGGCCAGCGCCGAGGTGAATACGCTGACTTGCGCGGTATGAAAGCGGTCGAGGTCGTGCATGGATCGAGGATAGCGCCGTCCGGTATTCAATGCCATCCCGAACACTGCACTGTCACCCGGAAGCCGAGGACTATGGAGTCCGGAAAACAGGACGGCGCTTCAAGTTGCCCCGAAACGCCGCCGTGATTTACCGTTACCTGCGGCGGCAATCGTCCTCGGGCGCCATATTACCCGGCAGCCGACTGCCGCCGCTCTGTGTCATTCTTCGAAACCTTTTCCGCGAGGATCAGGACAGGTCGAAGCGATCCGCGTTCATCACCTTGTTCCAGGCCGCCACGAAGTCATTCACGAACGCCTCTTTCGCATCGTCGGATGCATAGACTTCCGCAAGCGCCCGAAGCTGGGAGTTCGAACCGAAGACAAGGTCCACACGGGTGCCCGTCCACTTGACCTCGCCGCTGTGGCGGTCACGACCCTCGAACACGTCGCCGGCTTTCGAGGCAGGCTTCCACTCCGTCGCCATATCAAGCAGGTTGACGAAGAAGTCGTTGGTCAGCGTCCCCAGGCGCTTGGTGAAAACGCCATGCTGCGACTGGCCGAAGTTGGCGTCGAGCGCCCGCATGCCGCCGACCAGAACCGTCATCTCGGGGGCGCTCAGTGTCAGCAGTTGCGCCTTGTCGATCAGCAGTTCCTCTGCCGATACGGTGTATTCGGTCTTGAGGTAGTTGCGGAACCCGTCGGCGATCGGCTCGAGCACCTCGAAGGCCTCGACATCGGTCTGCTCTTGCGTTGCATCGGTACGACCGGGAGTGAAAGGCACCTCGACCGCGTGTCCGGCTTGCTTCGCGGCCTGCTCCACCGCAGCGCAGCCGGCCAGAACGATCACGTCGGCCAGAGAGACTTTTTTCCCGCCGCTTGCCGCGCCGTTGAAAGCCATCTGGACACCTTCCAGCGTTTCCAGCGCTTTGGCGAGTTGGGCGGGCTGGTTGACCTCCCAATCCTTTTGCGGCGCCAGTCGGACGCGCGCGCCGTTCGCCCCGCCGCGCTTGTCGGAGCCGCGGAACGTGGATGCCGACGCCCAGGCGGTCGAGACCAGTTCGGAAACCGACAGGCCGGAGGACAGGATCTTTCCTTTGAGGGCGGCGATGTCCTTCGCGTCGATCAGATCGTGATCAACGTCGGGAACCGGGTCCTGCCAGATCAGCACTTCCGCCGGAACCTCTTCGCCAAGATAGCGCGAACGCGGACCCATGTCGCGGTGTGTCAGCTTGAACCAGGCGCGCGCGAAAGCATCCGCGAACTCCTCCGGATTCTTGTGGAAGTGACGCGAAATCTTTTCATAGGCAGGGTCCATGCGCATCGCCATGTCGGCGGTGGACATGATGATCGGCACGCGCTTGGACGGGTCTTCGGGGTCCGGCGCCATGTCTTCTTCTTTCAGGTCTTTCGGCGTCCACTGATATGCTCCTGCCGGGCTCTTGGTCAGTTCCCACTCGTAACCGAACAGCACGTCGAAATAACCCATGTCCCACTTCGTCGGGTTCGGGGTCCAGGCGCCTTCAAGTCCGCTGGTGATCGTGTCACGGCCCTTGCCGCTGCCGAAGTCGCTGAGCCAGCCAAAGCCCTGCGCCTCGATCGGAGCGGCCTCGGGTTCGGGACCCACATGGGACGGATCGCCCGCGCCATGTGTCTTGCCGAACGTGTGACCGCCGGCCGTAAGCGCGACCGTCTCGTAGTCGTTCATCGCCATGCGTTCGAAGGTCTCGCGGATATCACGACCGGACGCGACCGGATCGGGTTTTCCGTTCGGCCCTTCCGGGTTCACATAGATCAGGCCCATCTGAACGGCGGCCAGCGGGTTTTCAAGCTCCCGGTCACCGGAGTAGCGCTTGTCGCCGAGCCATTCGGCCTCGGCCCCCCAGTAAATATCCTCTTCCGGCGCCCAGACATCGGCGCGTCCGCCGCCGAAACCGAAGGTCTTGAAGCCCATCGATTCGAGCGCGCAGTTGCCCGCGAGGATCATCAGGTCGGCCCAGGAAATCGACTTGCCGTATTTCGCCTTGATCGGCCAGAGCAGACGGCGCGCCTTGTCGAGGTTGCCGTTGTCCGGCCAGCTGTTGAGAGGTGCGAAGCGTTGCGTGCCGGAGGACGCGCCGCCGCGGCCGTCGCCGGTGCGGTAGGTGCCTGCGCTGTGCCATGCCATCCGGATGAACAGCCCACCGTAGTGGCCATAGTCAGCTGGCCACCAGTCCTGCGAATCCGTCATCAGGGCGTAGAGGTCCTTCTTGAGGGCCTTCAGGTCAAGCTTCTTGAACTCTTCGGCATAGCTGAACTCCGCGCCCATGGGATCGGACTCGGGCGTATTCTGATGAAGTATCTTCAGGTTCAACTGGTTCGGCCACCAGTCGCGGTTCGACCTCACCCCGGCAGTTGCGTGCATTACCGGACACTTGCCTGCGTTTCCGATATCATTTCCGTCCATCTTACTCTCCGATCATTGTTACGTTATCTCAACCGGCCCTGGGACAGGGACCGTGAATTCTGTGAAAGGCAATCCGATTTCACTTCCCGCGCGGCCAGGCTTGGCCCGGCCAGGGAAATCCGGTGATTGCCGCATTCTGCGCTTGAAGACGGCGGCCCCCATAAGAAGACGGGCCGTAGATGCCCACGTTGCTCATGTTCAGCATATCGGCAACACGCGCACAACCGACAGTCGCAAATCTGTGCTTTTGTGACACGGGGCGCCTCCTCTTCTTCACTGAAAACTGTTACCAAATCCGCGCCATTAGTTTAAGTTGATTTTTCTGATAATAACGATAAGTCGCACTTATGATCAATTTTACGCTCAAACAGCTCCGCTATTTCGAAGCGCTGGCGCGTCACGGTCACTTTGGGCGGGCTGCGGATGCCTGCGCGATCTCGCAGCCCGCCTTGTCGATGCAGATCAAGGAATTGGAGGAGTCGCTCGGAACCGTACTGTTCGAAAGAGGCGCGCGGGAAATCCGGCTGACCAACTTCGGCGAGGAATTCGCCCTGCGCGTCCGCGAGATACTGCTTTCGGTCGATGAATTGGCCGAATTGGCGCGCGCCTCCAAGGGCCGTCTGGTGGGGCGGCTGCGCATTGGCGTAATACCGACGATCGCCCCCTATCTGCTACCGACATTGATCGGCAACCTCACACGGATGCATGCAGGCCTCGACATTCACGTGCGCGAAACGCTGACGGAGAAACTGATTCAGGAATTGTCGGAGGGCCGCATCGACACGGCCATCGTTGCGCTGCCGGTATCGGAACCGTCATTGACCGAGGTTGCGCTTTTCAGCGAAGACATGGTTCTGGTCCGGCCGGATGCGGACAGGCAAAAGCCGGTGCCCAGCAGGGAAAAGCTGCGCGAGATGCGGTTGCTGCTGTTGGAAGAGGGGCACTGCTTTCGCGATCAGGCCCTGTCATTCTGCAACATTCAAACGGCGCTGCCGCGCGAGGGGCTGGACGGCAGTTCCCTGTCCACGCTCGTCCAGATGGTCGGTGCCGGGATCGGCGTGACGTTGATCCCGGAAATGGCCGTGCCGGTGGAAACCCGCTCTGCATCCGTTTCGGTCGCCCGCCTCGAAGGCCCTCAGCCCTCGCGAACCGTCGGCATGATATGGCGCAAGACCAGTCCTCTGGCCAAGCAGCTTATGCAGATTTCCGAACTGGTCCATCAGTCAGTTGACGTTTTGCGCGCGCGGCATGATTTGATGCCGTCCGGTTAACGAAAACCACCCGCATTGGCCTTTTCTGGAAATCGACACGGCGCGCCTGTGTGGCTGTCATGGCCGGACCGGATGGAGACCGCTGGCCGCGAAAGCCTCCACCGCGCGATCGGACCGGAGGAAATCGAGAAACGCCTCTGCCTCTGGTCGGGCGTCCGCACCGGGCCCCAAGGCTGCGCCAAAGACGAAGGTCTTCCCGAATTCCGGCGGCAGCCGACCGGCTATGGTGATCCCGGGGATCGGAAACAGTTCACTCATCTGCTGGAAGCCCAAATCGGCCTCGCCCCGCGCGACCACGCGCCCTACCCGCTCGGAATAGATCGTCCGCGCGGTGGACGCCATCCGCTCCGCGATGCCAAGTGCGGGAAACACATGGGTCGAGAGGTAAATGCCGCTGGCGCTGGCGGCATGGGCGACCGATCCGGCCTGCAGCAACGCTACCCTGAGCGCGTCCGGCGTTGAAATGTCAGGCACGGGTGCGCCTGCGCGGACCGCCGCGCCGATATGAGATTCAACGAGTGGAATGAAGGTCGGAGCCAGATAGCCTTCGTCCGCGTAACGACGATGGCCCGACTCCGCAAGGAAGTAGATGTCGAACCGCTGACCTTCGGCGAGCCGCGTCGGGATCGAATCGTGCGCCGCGCCGAGCGAGGAACCGAAGGCGATCTCCACCGGTTCGCCATAGCTGGGCAACAGCGCCTCGATGGCGGCTGCCTGCGCGCCGGAGGTGATAATTCGGAGCGGTCGGGTCATTCTCTCCCCCTGACTGGTTCAACCTTTGGCACTTTTGACCTCGGACGCCACAAATCCGTCTTCGATGGCGCGCGCGAGGAAGGCATCAAGCGCGCCGATCCGGGGGTGGTCGCATGCCGGCAGGACCATCGCCTGCTCGACCTTGGTCAGGATGCCCGGCAGAATCCGGAAGGCCGGATCGCCCCCGAAAAACCGTTCGAGCGACTCGCGC
>JBFIHV010000092.1:0-8508 GCA_041601595.1 Amylibacter sp.
CCTGGCCATCCCTTGCCCGACCAGAACCTCAACTTGCCGCAGCTTCACGACGATCTCTTCCGGCGTGTGTCTTTTGATTCCCATATTTGATCCTCCGTTTCCTGACTATAAGGGTGGACCAACTCAATGGGGGAGGATCAATACAGCATCAGCGCTTGCCGAATGATCTCTGGAGACGTTTTGAAGGAACAGAATGGGCTATGCTTTTTCATGCCGGGAGGCTATTTCGTTGCCCCGCACGTTTCAACCAAGTTTCTTCTGGCACGACCGGCGGTGTTGTTCAACCAGCGCCCCGTTTCTTGCCTGTCGGCGTATCGGCGTCCGATAATTGCATTGCCGAAGCAACAAGGCCGGTCATCAACTGGACACTGTGCCAAAGGGCCTCCTCGTCGAAATCGAAGGTAGGGGTATGATGGTCACCAGACAGATCGGCCCCCAAAACAACAATGCTGGCCTTGCCGCCATGCGCCTGCACCGTCTTTGCAAGAGAGGTGGCATCCTCGCTGGCGCCAAAGGAATGCTCGGTAAGGGCGTTGGGAAAAGCACCGAGGGTCCTGTTGATCCGACAGGCCCAATCGACCAGATCGTCCGGGTTGCGCCAGGCATCCGATGTGCCGCGCAATGTCATCCGGCTTTCCACCTCATGCGCCAAGGCAGTACCCTCGATCAACTTCTGGCTACGGGTTTCAAGCGCCTCGAGCGTTTCATTCGTTGCGGCGCGGATCTCGAAGTCGAAGCGGGCGCGCTCGGGAACGATATTGGCCGCCTTTCCCGCTTCAAGAAATCCCACATTGATCCGGACACCCGGCGCGCTTGACTGGGCAAGGGCGTGCAGTCCCGGAACCATCTGGCATGCGGCCAGAAGGGCGTTGCGGCCAGCTTCCGGCGCCTTGCCGGCATGAGAGGCCCGCCCCGTCAATTCAACGGTATATTTCCGCGATGCAAGAAACCCCTCCACACCAAGCGCGACGGTGTCTGACGGAACACCCAGCCCCAGATGCACCGCCAGAAACAAATCGACATCATCCATCCACCCGGCCTTGATAACCGAGTTGGCCCCCCTGCCGCCTTCTTCAGCGGGCTGGAACAGTATCTTGAGCTTCCCGCACCCGCGAGACAGCAACGGTCGAAGCAGGCGGGCCGTTCCGAGACCGATCGCAATATGCCCGTCATGGCCGCATGAATGCATGACGCCTTTCACTGTGGAAGCCCATCCACCCTCGGAGGGGGCATGACCGCTTTCAGCTTCCTCGATCGGCAGCGCATCAATATCAACGCGCAAACAGACCGTCGGACCGGGTCTGCCCGTATCGAAGTTGGCTATGCAGCCGGTGTCACCTTCCCCCGGGACAGGGGTGGCGCTTAGTCCCAGCCGGACTGCTTCACCCAGAAATTCACGACCGGAGGTCACCTCATAGCCCAACCGCGCAAGCTCGTCGGCGATCCGGTTCGTCGTATCCAGTTCCCGCCAGCCAAGTTCCGGAAAGCGGTGAAAATGGCGCCTCAGTTCGACAAGCCAAGGCTGCAATGCCAAAGCCTCCTTAGCGAACTGGTCCGCAGCAACGTGACTGAACCCTGAGAAGACAGATGCAGATGTCACTGTTTCGCGCCTCATTCAGCCCAGGGACTCACCCATGGACCATCCTCGATCCATACGCTCTTGATGCGCATGTGCTGCTGGATCGCCTCGTGTCCCATTTCAACGCCAATGCCGCTTTGCTTGAACCCGCCGTAGGGCGAACCGGGATGCAGAACATGGACCGTATTGATCCAGACGATACCGGAATCCGCTTCGCGGGCAATCCGGCGCGCCCGGCGAATGTTTTCGGTCCAGACCGTTGTCGCCAACCCATACGGCGTTCCGTTTGCGATGGCGAGCGCCTCGTCATCATCCCGAAACGTCGTCACGGTCAGGACCGGCCCGAAAATCTCATTCTGCGCGGTGGCGCAGGCTGGATCGACCGCAGTATAAATGGTCGGCTTCAGGAAGTAGCCCTGTTCAGGCAGTGTCTGGCCGGGCAGATCCAGCTGCTCCAGACCGGAACCGGTTGCTTCCGACATCCAGCGCAGAACTTCGGCTTGATGCCGCGCAGAGATGGCCGGCCCCATCTGCGTCCCGGCATCAAGCGGGTCACCGATGCGAATCCTGGAAACCCGTTCCGCGACGAGCGCAAGGAACTTGTTGCCGACCCCGGCCTCGATGAGCAGGCGCGATCCGGCCGTACAAGTCTGGCCGGCGTTGTTGAAGGCCGAGAACACCAAGGCATCGGCGGCACGCTCCAGATCCGCGTCGGCAAAAATCAGGAATCCGGTCTTTCCGCCGAGCTCGAGCGTCACCGATTTCAAATCGCGGCCAGCTTGTGCGCCGATGGCTCGACCCACGGATGTCGAGCCTGTGAAACAAATCTTTCCGATTGCCGGATGGCGGACCAGCGCCTCACCTGCCGTGGACCCTGTTCCATTCAGAACATTGAGAAGCCCTGCCGGCAGACCAGCCTGATGTGCGACCCAGGCAAGCACCAGCGCGGAGAGCGGGGATTCTTCTGCCGGTTTCAGGATAACTGCGTTCCCCGTCGCCAGGGCCGGCGCTATCTTGCCCGCCGCATTGGTCAGAGGGTAATTCCAAGGCGTGATTGCGCCGACCAGGCCAATCGGCTCGTACTCAATTGTGTTGCCGCGCCCCGGCTGAACAGGCACGAAGGCTCCGCGGATACGATCCGTGGTACCGGCGAAGAACTCGAATATTCGGGCTGCGCGTTCGGTGTCGCGCGTTGCCGTGTCCCGTATCGGCCTGCCGGCATCCAGCGTGTCAAGTGTTCCCAGCGCACGTGCATGTTGACGGATGCCGTCGGCAATGCGGCGTAAAATTCGCGCCCGATCCTGCCCGTCAAGCGCCCACCAAGCAGCTTGGGCCGTCCGGGCGGCCTCGATCGCGACCTCGACATCTTCCTGCGCCGCGGTTGAGACGGATACCAGCCGCTCACCGAGCGTCGGGTCGACACATTCTATGTGATCCTGGGATGCGCCTTGCCGCCAGTCCCCGTTCACCCAAAGGGGAACGGCGCCGTTGATAGGGACAGGGAACGATTCCTCCAGCAGCTCCAGACGGTCTTTCAGTGCAATTGGCATTTCGTATCTTTCCGAAAGTTTCGTGACAGGGTCTTACCAAGCCCCATCCAGCCAGGTTATTATTTCCGCGGCGGTCGCCGATCGTGGATTCCAATAGGTCTGGGGATCCCCCAGCACATCTTCTGCGATGGTCGCGGATTGCCCCTTCTCCAGACCGATCTCTGACAGGCGCTTGGGCGCGCCGATCGCATCCGAGACAGCGTCAACCGCCTCGACCATCGCCTGTGCGGCAAGCCTGTCATCGCCCGCATTCGACACGCCGGTCGCGCGCGCTGCCTCGGCCAGTCGCGGACAGGCGGCGTCGAAATTGAAGCGCAGGCTTTGAAGCAGCATGACTGAATTTGCCTCGCTATGGGACAAGTTGTAGCGCCCGCCCAGGCTGTGACAGACGGAATGGCCGATGCCGAGCCACGAATTGGCGTAGGTCAGCCCAGACATTGATGCCGCGTCGATTGCGGACTGGACGACATCAAGCGGCAGTTCCGGCCGCGAGGGGCCAAAATCGGGCAGGACCATCAGCAGACGACGCAACGCGGCGAAGGCAAATGCATCGGTTATCGGTTGGGCGCCTTTCGAGTAGCTGGCTTCCAGACAGTGATGAATCGCATTCATCCCGCTCAACGCCAGAATGCGGCGCGGAGTCGAGGCGACGACCTCGGCATCCAGAAAAACCGCAGCCGGCGTAAGTTTAGGGTGGACGAAGATCAGTTTCTGTCCGCATTCGGTATCCGTAACGGCCCCGCCGGCAACAACATCGGCGGCGGAAAATGTTGTAGGCACTGTCAGAACGGGCAGAGGATCGGTATCGACCTGGATGCCGTGGAATGTATTCGGCGGTTCGAAGCGGCTGACGAATTCGACAATATCACGTCCGCTTGGAAGCATGACGGCAATGGCTTTTGCCATGTCGTGAACGATGCCGCCGCCGATCGCAATGATGGCCTGCGGTTTTGCGCGCGCTGCCATTTCGGCGGCCTCGCGCACCGCATTCAGTGGCAGGTTCGATGGAACGCGATCGATGACAGTAACATCGCGGTCACCGAGCAGCCGCTGAATATCAGCCAGGAACGGTGTTTTGGAGGCAACGCTTGAACTGCTGATAACCAACACCCGCTCGGCATTCATGCGGTCCAACTCGGCAGGAATTTCCGAACGGCACCCCGGCCCGCTGAAGATAGCTTTGGGAATAGCGGTTCCGTCAAAACGGCGAATGGTCATCAGTGTCTCTCTCGGTTTATAGAAGTTCTGGCAGCGGCCGGTATGACCGCTGCCATTGCTTGCAGAAGTTATTTCCAGTCTTCCGGAACGGCCTGACCGGACAGGTCCACGGCGTCCAAAGTAGACTTGGAAATCAGGCTGGCCTGGGTCAGAGTCTCTTTAGGAATTTCCACGCCTTCGCTCGCTTCGATCGCGCGCTGCACAGCAAGGCGGGCCATTGTGACCGGCTGGCTGACGACAGTGGCTGCAATCCAGCCCTCTTCGATCATCCGTCGGGTTTCGGGTTCCATGTCTGTGGTCAGAACCATAACGTCACCGGGCTTCTTGCCGGAAGTCCGGAGCGCCTGGACGACCCCGATGGCGATCGGGCCGTTGAACGCATAAACGACATTGATGCCGGGGTTGGATTGCAGGAAGTCCTGCATCGTGGTCAGAGCCTCGGCCGAGGACGTCGACGTATACTTGTCGGCGACAACTGACATGCCTGGAAATTTCGAGATGTAATCCTTGAACCCGTCGACACGAAAGCGTGTCAGGTCGAGGCCGCTTGGGCCGGAAAGCATCGCGACCTCGCCTTTTCCGCCAAGCTGGTCAACCGCGTATGTCGCCAGAAGTTCGGTCATGACATAGGAAGGCTCGCCCACGAAACCCGTGATCTTGTCCGTCTTGGTTGCAATGCCGTCGTTGACGACCGGAATGCCGGCCGCGATGGCCTTCTCGACCACCGGAACCGTCCCGTCCGAACTGGACGGCACGAGTACGATGCCCGAGACCTTGCGCTGGATTACGTCCTCGATCTGGGAAACCTGTTTCTGGAGGTTGCCGTATCCGCCGGCGTCATAGATCGTTACCTTGTAGCCTTGCTTCTCGCCTTCATCGATGTATCCGAAGGATTTCATCTTGAAGTAGGGATCGCCAGCGGCCGGCAGCATCACGGCGATTTCTTTGTCCTGCGCGACAGCCGGTTTCATTCCGGTCGTCATGAGGGTGGCTGCCACCAGGGCCATGCCGACCGTGCTTAATCCGGTTCCAAATTTTCTCATCTTCTTGTTCTCCTCTGTTTTAAGTTTTCGTATTTTCTGGATTCGGTTTGAAAGATTTTCGCCCTGTCAGCGACGTTTTCTGCGGCGGAAGGAATTCACCCAAGCAGACAGGATGATGATCGCGCCTACGATCACCTGTTGAGTGAAGGTTGATATGGCGAGCAGGTTCAGGCCGTTCACCATGAAGCCAATCACCAGAACGCCGAGAAGGGTCCGTAACACTCCGCCGCGTCCCCCGAAGATGCTTGTTCCACCGATGATGACGGCGCCGATGGATTGCAGCAGCAGGTCACCGGAACCCAGCAAAGGCTGACCGGAAATTACCCTGCCGCTCAGGAGGAAGCCGGCAAGCGCCGCATAGGCGCCGCTGACTGCGAAGATAAAAATCTTCACTCGTCCGACATCGATGCCAGACATGACGGCGACCTGTTCGTTGCTGCCGATGGCAAAGATGTGCCGCCCGATCGCTGTGCGGGTCAAAATGAAATGGGCGACGGCAAGTAACACCGCGGCAATCACCAGCGGCACCGGCACAGGGCCGATGAACCCTCCACCGAACCAGAAAAAGATATCGACATCCGGCCGGGGCAGCCCGAAGATCGTTGAACCGCCGGAAACCACCAGCGCCAGACCGGATACAATGTAAAGCATCCCCAGAGTGACGATGAACGGCTGGATTTTCGCCCGCCCCACCATGTAGCCGTTGGCCATTCCGACGGCCATCCCCGCGCCGATACCGATGACAGCTGCCGGGACAATCCCGTAATTCATCATGATCGAAGCCGTGACCACACTCACCAGACTGATGATCGATCCCTGCGACAGGTCGAGCCCGCCCATGAGCAATGCAAAGGTCTGACCGGTGGCGAGGATCAGAAGCGGCGCACTTTGCACGAGAACGTTGGTGATATTCTGCGCCGACAGGAAATGCGGGCTTGCGATCGAATAGACGACAAACATGAGCACAAGCACGATCGCCGGGCCAACGACAGCAGGATCTATCTTTGGAATTCCTGGGGCTGACCGACCTTGATCTGTCTTCTTTTGGGTCGTTTTGTTTGCGGTCATTGCTTTATCCATTTGTTATCGCGTCCACAACGCGGCTGGCTGACAGCGTCAGGTTTTCGAATTCTCCGACAATTCGTCCGGAGCGCATGGCCAGCACCCGATCGGCGATGGAAAGGACCTCCTCCATATCCGAGGAAACCATGAGAATACCTCTGCCTTGGGCTGCGAGATCGTGAATCAACGTATAGATCTCACCTTTCGCGCCGACATCGACACCCTGAGTTGGCTCGTCGAAAAGAAATATCCGTGCGTCGGTGGAAAGCCATTTAGCCAGGACGACCTTCTGCTGGTTTCCGCCGGACAACGTTCCCGCAAGAACGCCGGCGTTCGGCGTTCGGATCGAAAGGTTGTTGATCAGTTCATTGGCGTGTTCTGCTATACGGTGCCGCATAAGGCCGAATTTTCCGAGGAAATGCAGCAGGATCGGAAGCGCGATGTTCTCGTCGATTGGCAGCGTGACCGACACGCCCTGCCCACGCCTGTCCTCCGGGATCAGGGCAATACCGGACATGATTGCATCGCGCGTGCTCTTGGGATGTATCACTTTGTTGTCGATCAGGATTTCGCCTTTGTCGGCACTGCGGACCCCGAACAGCGTTTCCAGGATTTCCGTACGCCCGGCACCGATCAGGCCGGTCAGGACGACAACCTCGCCGGGACGCACCGCGAAAGAAACGTCCTGGAATTCGCCTTCGCGGGTCAGCCCCTTGACCTCAAGCAACGGCGGCACCCCGACCGGAGAGGGCCGGTCACGCCGGCTCAAGCTCGCGCCCCGCTCTCCACCCGTGATGAGGGAAACGATCTTTTCGCGGTCAAGCTCTTCCGTTTGATATGTTCCGGCAGAAACGCCATCACGCAGGACCGTTACACGCTCCACAAGGGGCGCGATTTCTTCAAGCCTGTGGCTGACGTAGACGATGCCAACGCCGTCCCGTGCAAGCTTGCGAATAATCTCGAAGAGGCGCTCGGCCTCTCCATGACCGAGCGATGCCGTCGGTTCATCGAGGATGAGTACCTTGGCCTTGTTGAGGAGCGCCTTGGCAATCTCGACCTGCTGGCGCTGACCGGTTCCGAGCGAAGATACCAGCGCCGTCGCCGGAAATGCTGCGCCGACCATATCGAGCAGCTCTTGAGACGCTTGTACCTGCTCCGCTCGCCGGACAAGATGCAGGGAGCCGCGCATCTCTCTTCCCAAGAATATGTTATCGGCAACGTTCAGGTCCGGTACCAGCGCAAAATCCTGATAGATAACGCTTATCCCCGCTTGCATCGCCTGGGCTGTCGACCCGAAAGAGACTTCCCTGCCTTCAAGGCAAATTGTGCCAGCATCGCGTTGATACAGACCGGCGACGATTTTGATCAGCGTCGATTTTCCGGCACCATTCGCACCGAGCAGGGCGTGGACCTCTCCACGGCGCAGATCGAAATCCACCCCGTCAAGGGCCATCACGCCCGGGAAACCCTTTTTCAACCCGGAGACCGAAAGAACTGTGTCTCCGGCATCGTGGCATTCCGAACGGGGAAGAGTGGCGCTTTTCATCGCTGGCGGTCCAGGATCAAATCGTCGTTATTGGCATCGAAGAAACGCTTCTTGAGAACGGCCTCCAGATCCGCAAGATGGCACGAGCACTGATTCATGTGTTTCACCATCACCTCGCGGACCCGCTCCGCATCCAGTGCGCGAAAAGCGCTTAGAAGCGCCACATGGGCATCACGGTTTTCGCGGTCTATTTCCTCTTGACGGACAAGATAGACCCGCTTGGTGGTGACTTGTTGGGCAAGGATCATGTTGATGAACTGGCAATTAAAAGAATAGAGCGCATTCGGCGAACGGCGAGCGATGACATTATGGAATTCAAGTTCGAGAAATCGCTGAGAGCGCCGGGCCTCCGGAGTGTCCTCGACATCTTCACAGGCTTCGATCAGATCTTCCAGACGGTTGAAATCCTCTTCCCGCAGATGCGCGACCGCGGTTGCGGCCATTTCCGGTTCCAGCAGCCTCCGCATCGCATAGATTTCGTCAGCCTGCAGGTTCTTGAAATAGAAATAG
>JBFIHV010000093.1:0-8492 GCA_041601595.1 Amylibacter sp.
ATGGCGCAGGCCTGTTTCGATTTCCTGCCGACCCGCTGTGCGCTGGACCTGGCGGGCTGGCCCGAGGTCGATATTTTCGTGCACTAGCCGGACCCGCCGCGCGGGGCTTTCAATCCCGGCCGACGCACCTTAAGTTCAGGTCTGTTTGATCACTGCATTTTCGAGAAGCGAAGGTTGGATGCAAAGAACGCGTGACCGGTATTCCAGACGGGTGGCGATTGCCAAGATCGCCCTGCCTCTGGTCGCGCTCGCGCTCCTTGCCAGCCTGTTCGTCTATACCAAGACCAACCCCGTGCGCGAAGGGCTGATCTTCGCCGACAGCGAGGTGCGCAGGATGGCGTCCGAGGCGCGCATAACCAACCCGCGCTTCACCGGCGTCACCACCGCGGGCGACGCCTTTACCGTCTCGGCCACCATCGCCACCCCGGACGCGCCCAAGCCCGGACGCATCGACCTGGAGGACCCGAATACCTCGATCAGCTTCGCCTCGGGCGTGGATCTGCAGACCTCCGCCAAATCCGGCAGCCTCGATATCAGGACCGGCACGGCGCGGCTGGCCGGCGACGTCTTTCTGGAAACCTCGAACGGCTACCGCGCCGAAACCGCCGCGATCGAGGTGAACTTCCGCACCGGAAATGTCGAAAGCCCCGACGGCGTTCTGGCGACCGGCCCGATCGGACGGATCGAGGCGGGCGCAATGCAGCTGATCCAGGACCTTGACATAAATCCCGAGGGCGGCGAGTCAGTTCTGATATTCAAAAACGGCGTGAAGGTGATATACACGCCCAAGGAACCGCAGAAACAAGGCGCCGAACCGTGATCAAAATCTGGAAAATCTGTTTGGCGCTGGTCCTGCTCTGCGGGGCACAGGGCGCGCTGGCGCAGGGCGCGTCGATCGGCCTGAGGGGCGAAGCCTATGACGGCAGCCTGCCCGTCGAGGTGACGGCCGACAGCCTGTCGGTCGATCAGACCTCGTCCACCGCCGTGTTCGAAGGGAACGCAAGGGTCACCCAGGGCGCGATGCAGCTGGGCGCCGACGAGATCCGCATCGACTATCAGGCGGACGGCGACGGCATTTCGCGGGTCGAGGCCTCCGGCAACGTGACCTTTACCAACGGCACCGAGGTCGCCGAGGCGCAGAACGCGGTCTATCTGGTCGGCACCGCCGAAATCACCATGACCGGGGGCGTCCTGCTGTTGCAGGGCCAGAACACGATCTCGGGCGATGCGCTGGTCCTGAACCTCGAGGCCGGCACCGGCAGGATGCAGGGCAATGTCAAAACCGTGTTCACACCGGCCACCGCAAAATGAGCAGTGACGGCGAAACACAGGGCGACGCCAGCGGGCTGGTGGTCACGAACCTTGGCAAGTCCTACGGCAAGCGCGTCGTGCTTCGCGACGTCAGCCTCGAACTTCACCGTGGCGACGTGGTTGCGCTGCTGGGGCCGAACGGCGCCGGCAAGACCACCTGTTTCTACGCGATCGCCGGGCTGATCACGCCGGACAGCGGCACCGTCCTGATCGACGGCAAGGACGCGACCCTGCTGCCGATGTACCGGCGCGCCAAGCTCGGACTGGGCTACCTGCCGCAGGAGGCGAGCATCTTCCGCGGCCTGAACGTGGAACAGAACATCAGCGCCATCGTCGAGCTGTGGGAGCCCGACAGCCTGAAACGCAAGGAGCGGCTCGAGGAGCTGCTCGACGAATTCTCTATCGCGCATCTGCGCAAGACCCCCGCGCTGGCCCTGTCGGGCGGCGAGCGCCGCCGTGTCGAGATCGCGCGCTGTCTGGCCAGCAATCCGCGCTACATCCTGCTGGACGAGCCCTTCGCCGGGGTCGATCCGATCGCGGTGGGCGAGATCCGGCACCTCGTCGGCCAGTTGAAAAACCGCGACATCGGCGTGCTGATCACCGACCACAACGTGCGCGAGACGCTGGATATCGTCGATTACGCCTATATCCTGCACGGCGGCGCGATGCTGATGAGCGGCACGCCGGAAGAGGTGGTTCGCAACGAGGATGTGCGCCGCGTCTATCTTGGCGAGAATTTCGCATATTGATCGCACGGCCGGTTCGGCGCCGGTGCATTTTCAGCGATTATCGCCAACAAAAACATGCGTTCAGCGCAAAGCTTATTGCGCGACTCAAATTCTCTTCTTAGTCTGAAATCATGAACACCCAGACATTGTCACATTGTTGAACCTGGATTTTGGCGCTCTGACCAAATCCTTGTGGGTTAAATTTTGTGGTCGGTCGCAGCGTTGACATCGCAACTCAACGAACACCTGCCGAACCGGACCAGATAGGAGGTTGAATGCGATACCAGATCAGCGGAAAGCACTTGGATGTAGGCAATTCATTGCAGCAGCATGTGAAGGACGAACTGGCCGTTATTATCCAGAAATTCGCCGAACGCCCGACCGAAGCGGTCATCACCTTCTCGAAAAACGGTTACAATTTTGTCTGCGAGGCCTCGGTCCACCTGTCGACCGGCCTGTCGGTCAACGCCAGCGCGAGCGCGCCCGAGATTTACGCTTCTTTCGAAGGCTGCGCCGAGCGCATGGAGAAACAGCTGCGCCGCTACAAGCGCCGGTTGAAGGACCACCACAACCACAGGTCATCACCGGTTGAAAGTGCGGGCGCTTCGTCGTATATCCTCGCCAGCGAAGACGCGGACGAGGACTCGGTCGAACCCGATAGCCTGCAGCCCGTGATCATCGCCGAAATGAAAACCAAGATTCAATCTCTGTCCGTCGGGGAGGCCGTTATGCAAATGGAACTCGCGGGAGAGAGCGTCTTGGTATTCAAGAACGAGGGCCATAAGGGACTGAACGTTGTTTATCGGCGCAAAGATGGAAACATAGGCTGGATCGACGCCGAAACGGCACGTTCAGCTTAGGGAAAGCCAAAGAGAAGATATGGAACTCAAAGAAATTCTCGATGCGAAAGCCGTCCGCTACACCTCCAGCGTGTCCAGCAAGAAACGATTGTTGCAGGATATCGCCGAGCAGGCGAATGCGGTTTACGGTCTGAATGCGATCGAGGTTTTTTCCGCGCTGCAGGAACGCGAGGCGCTCGGCTCCACCGGGGTCGGGCGCGGGATCGCGATCCCGCACGCGCGGTTCGAGTCCATGAACAAGGTCGTCGGCATGTTCACCCGTCTGGAAAAGCCGGTCGATTTCGATTCGGTCGACCATCAGCCGGTCGATCTGGTCTTCACCCTGCTGGCGCCGGCCGCCGAAGGCGCGGAGCACCTGAAGGCGCTGGCGCTGGTATCGCGCACCCTGCGCGACAAGGACGTCTGCGCGAAACTGCGCGCCAACGACAACGAGCAGACGCTTTACACCGTCCTGACCGAGGTCAAGGCGCCCTGGGCCGCCTGATCCGGGGCTGCGGCCCGCGGGCCGAACACTTTCTCGAAATGCTGTTCCCATGTCGGAACGCGCGACGCGCGTCCATTTCGGTCGGGCGATGACTGCTGCGTACCGAATGTGCGCGCCCGCTCCCGAATAGCCTCTGCCCATATTTGCGGATCGTCGGTTCCGAGCATCACCGCATCGTCGCGCAACAGCTCCCGAAACGCCGGTATCGGCGAACAGATCACCTCGACGCCCAGCGCGCGGGCCTCCAGCGCCGGCAGGCCGAAGCCCTCCGCGTGGCTCGGGAACAGCAGGCCCGCCGCGCCGTCCAGCAAGGCGTACATCTTGGCGTCCGGCAGGTTCGGACGCTCCGTAATGCATCGGCCCATCAGCGGCGAAGTGTCGAGCAGGCGAAAGACCTCCTCGTTCCGCCACCCGCGCGCGCCAACCAGATAGAGGTGCGGGATCGGCTCCTGCCCGGCCCGATCTGCCAGTATCTGCCAGACGTCGAACAGGAAAGCGTGGTTCTTGCGCGGCTCGATTGTGCCGACGCAGATGAAATAGGGGGCTTTCCGGGCTGACCGCCCGAGGTGCTGCGGAACCGAGATGCCGAGATGCGCGACCAGACACTCCGGCCTCTTCGGCAGTCGGGCGGCGTGATACGCGACGCGCTGCGCCGTGTGGTGCGAGTTGCAGATGATCTGGTCGGCATTTTCCATCGCCGCACGGGCGCGGGCCCGAAACAGCGCCGGTGTGTCCTGCCGCACCAGATCGGGGAAATCCAGCGGGATCATGTCGTGCAGCTTGATGCGCAGCGGCGCCGCGCCTGCGGCCCTGGTCTGCCGCAGAAAGATGTCGTCGAGGTTGCTGTGCCCGACGTTGAGGTATTCGAACCCATGCCTGAAGCGCGTGGGCAGCAACGCCATCAGCCCCGCCATGGGACCCAAATATGTCGCGTGGCGGCGCAGGTATGCGTTCGCGCGGCGGCGGCGGAAGGCGCCGGTCAGCCTTGGCGCGAACCGCGCGAAACCTGCCTCGCCCGGCCAGCGCCGTTTGAGTCGGCGCATCAGACCGGCCGCCGCCGTGCGGTCGAGAAGGGCATAATGTTTCCCCTGCCGGACAATGGCCCAGACCGGCGTCTCGCGGCGCATGAGGTCGTCCCAATAGGCGCGCTCGACCCGGTCGATGCCGGTGTCGTTCATACGGGCGGCCCGCGAAAAGCTGCGGCTCAGGTCAAGAATGCGGGGCCTGCCGGACTGCAATTCCGGCGGGGTGGGAGCTTGGTCGGCGAAGGGCATGGAACCTGCGGCTGGAAGGCTGTGATCGTCGCCGCGAGTCTGCGCCAAACATGGTTAACAAGTCGTTTCCGGACCTGCGCGCAATCCTTCAAATGGTGGATTTCTCCGCCAGCGGCGGCGCGGTCAGCCGCCCGGCATCCCGCAACAGGTCGCGTTCGCCGATCCGCCTAGCCCCACTTCAGCTCGACACCCGGCGCATAGGCGATAAAGAAAGGATTGTCGTATCCGTCCTTGCCATAGGTCAGCGGGGTGTGATTGTCGAACCGGACGACCTTGCCGCCCGCGCCCTGCAGGATCGCCTGTCCGGCGGCGGTATCCCATTCCATGGTCCGGCCAAGGCGGGGATAGAGGTCGGCTTCGCCACTCGCCACCAGGCAGAATTTCAGCGAAGATCCCGCCCCCGTCATGTCGGCAACCCTGTATTTGGCAATATAATCGTTGGTGGCCTGATCGCGGTGCGACTTGCTGGCCACGACCACCAGCCCGGTATTGTCCGGCGTCGACACCCGCAGCGGCGTCATCGGCCCGACGGCGTCAGCGGCGTGGTCGCCGGATTCCTCGTGGGACTTGCCGGTTTCATCCGTGATGAACAGCCGGTTCTTGGCCGGAGCATAGACCACCCCCAGCGTCGGGACGCCGTTTTCGACCAGCGCGATGTTGACCGTGAAGTCGCCGCGGCGGTGGACAAACTCTTTCGTCCCGTCCAGCGGGTCCACGATAAAGAACGTGTCCGCGTCGGCGCTGTGGGTATCGGTCTGTTCCTCGGTCACGATGGTGATGTCGGGAAAAGCCCGCCGCAACCCGTCGAAAATCACCGCATCGGCCCGCTCGTCGGCAATCGTGACCGGGCTGTCGTCGGATTTGATCTTCACCTCGAACTCGGGGCGTATATAGACCTTCATGATCTCGGCGCCGGCCTCGATCGCCAGCCGCCGCATTGTCTCGCAAATCCGTTTCCTGTCCATGTCGTTAACCTTCTGTTAGCCCTGTGGTCCGATCCTGCACCCGTCTGCCGTTCTATGGGTTTTTGCGGCGGAAAGACAACCCGTAACGCCGCGCAACAGGAGTGTAACATGTCAGGCCGCAGTAGCCTTTCGGAATTCCGGCGCGGCGGCGCGGCTTTCCTGTCGGTGCTCTATCACGCCACGGTCCGCGATATCCGCAGCGCGCATGCCAACGCCTTTATCGCGATCGGCTCCGAGATTTTGCAGGCGCTGGTGCTGGTCATACTGATCATGGTCTTCCTGAACGCGCTCGGCATCGGCCAGTTGATGGTGCGCGGCAACGCCATGGTCTCGGTCTTGACCGGCGTCTTCCTGTTCCTGGTCCATACCCGCGCCTTCAGCCGCGTCATTGCCAGCGCCGTGCCGGCCGGCAGGATGGTCCGGCACAGGTCGACGCCGCCGATCCTGCTGTACCTGTCGGCGGCGCTCGCCAGCCTGTATATCCAGACGCTGGCGCTGATGGTGATGCTGTTCGCGACCCATGTCCTGTACGAGCCTGTGGTGATCGACGCGCCGCAGCGCGCCGCGGGGGCGATGGGGCTGGCGTGGTTTTCAGGTCTGGGCGCGGGGGTTCTGGCGGTGTCTCTGCGGCCCTACGCGCCGAAAGCGCTTCAGATCGCGGCCCGGTTCTACGCCCGCGGCAACATGTTCTTCAGCGGCAAGATGGTGCTGGCCGGCGGCCTGTCGGCGGCCGTGCTTCAATATTTCCTGTGGAACCCCTTGTTTCACACCATAGATCAGGCGCGCGGCGCGGTGTTCATCAATTACACCGCGACGACGACCAACCTGTTCTACCCGTTCGCCACGGGCGCGGTCTGCCTGTTGCTGGGCCTGATGATCGGGCAGCGGTCCAACCGGCTTGCGCCGGGCGCCGCACCGTAACGGTCTCAGGCGTCCACGACCCTCAGCGTGATGTTGATGCGCCCGCCGCGCTCCAGCAGGCGGCTGCTGCCGAACTTGATGCGGTCGATGCCGTGATAGGCCAGGCGGGCCGCGCCGCCGATCACCACGACATCGCCCGAGGACAGCCAGACCGAGCGCGTCGGATCGCTCCGCTCGGTGCCGCCAACCCGGAACAGCGCCTCGTCCCCCAGCGAGACGGAAACCACCGGCCAGGAAAAATCCGCCTCGTCGCGGTCCTGATGCAGGCCCATTTTCGCGCCCTCGGCATAGTGGTTGATCAGGCAGCAGTCCGGCGTCCGGCCGACAGCCGCGTAATCCGACCAGATGCGGAGGATCGATTGCGGTATCGCCGGCCAGTCGGTCCCCTGCGGATGCCGGTCGACATAACGATAGCCGCGCCGGTCCGAATACCAGCCGTATTTTCCGGCAGAGGTCATCCGGACCGACATCGGCTTGCCCCAGCGGGTCACCGGCGAAAACATCGGCGCGGCGCTGGCGACGGCGCGGATGTCGTCGCGCAGGGCGATCTGTTCCGGCAGCGACAGAGCCGATTTGAACAGTTCCACCCCGTTTACGTCCAGCTTTTGCATCGCGCGTTTCACCCCCTGTATCGGCCCTGATCCGCAAGCTAGCGTATCTGTCATCTTAATCCACCGCACGGAGCAAAATTCTGCGATTGAGCGGTTGCAGGCCCCAAAAACCGCTCCTATATAGTTTTGTTGTCGAAGCGGCCTTGGCTGGCCGCTGCTGGGATGGGGTGCCGGCGCCGAAAATCAGGGCCGGTGCTCCAAAATCGCCGAAAGAAAAGGACTGAAAAAATGGCCAAAGTAATTGGTATTGACCTGGGAACCACGAACTCCTGCGTTGCCATCATGGATGGGGCACAACCGAAGGTCGTCGAAAACTCCGAGGGTGCGCGCACCACGCCCTCCATCGTTGCCTTTACTGATGACGAGCGCCTGGTAGGCCAGGCCGCCAAGCGTCAGGCTGTCACCAACTCCGAAAACACGCTGTTCGCGATCAAGCGCCTGATCGGCCGCCGCTACGACGATCCGGCCATCCGCAAGGACGCGAAGCACCTCCCCTACAAGATTGTCGATGGCGGCAATGGCGACGCATGGGTCGAGGTCAAGGGCGAGAAATACTCCCCGTCACAAGTTTCCGCTTTCATCCTGCAAAAGATGAAAGAAACCGCCGAGAGCTATCTGGGCGAAACAGTTACCGAAGCGGTCATCACCGTTCCGGCCTATTTCAACGACGCCCAGCGTCAGGCCACCAAGGACGCCGGCAAGATCGCCGGCCTGAAGGTGCTGCGCATCATCAACGAGCCGACAGCGGCGGCGCTTGCCTATGGCCTCGACAAAGAGGGCGGCAAGACGATCGCGGTCTATGACCTTGGCGGCGGTACCTTCGACGTATCCGTTCTGGAAATCGACGAGGGCCTGTTCGAGGTGAAATCGACCAACGGCGACACGGCGCTGGGCGGTGAAGACTTCGACATGCGCATCGTGCAGTATCTGGCCGAAGAGTTCAAAAAGGAAAACGGCGTCGATCTGTCCAAAGACAAGATGGCCCTGCAACGGCTGAAGGAAGCCGCCGAAAAGGCCAAGATCGAACTGTCCTCGACCACCCAGACCGAGATCAACCAGCCGTTCATCTCGATGGACCCGAAAGGCGGTCAGCCGCTGCACCTGGTGATGAAACTGACCCGCGCCAAGCTGGAAAGCCTGGTGATCGACCTGATCAAACGCTCGATGAAACCATGCGAAGCCGCCCTGAAAGACGCGGGCGTCAGCAAGTCGGACATCGACGAGGTGGTTCTGGTCGGCGGCATGACCCGTATGCCGAAAGTGATCGAGGAAGTGACCAAGTTCTTCGGCAAGGAACCGCACAAGGGTGTGAACCCTGACGAGGTCGTGGCCCTCGGC
>JBFIHV010000094.1:0-8465 GCA_041601595.1 Amylibacter sp.
CAGCTTTGTCGAGCACAAGAAGATCGTCGCGGCGATTCAGGCGAGGGACCCTGCTACGGCGCACGAGGCGATGCGAGAGCATATCGGTTCCGTGTCCGCCAGACTGTTCGGGGAGGTTTAGAACTCTATCTGAACAAGATGAGTTCAGGGCAAATCGAATAACAAGAACAGGCACTGTCAAAAAAATAGCAACTTCATTCTCTGGGAGGAAAACATGAAAAATTTGCTACGAAAGTTTATCACTACCATTACGGCGATCCCGCTGATTGCGGGCATGGCGGTTTCGGCGGCGCATGCTGACAAGATCAGAATTGCGCTGGCGGAGACACCATCCGACGAGTTGGCCGCGTTCTTTGTCGCGCTCGACCGCGCCAAGGCAAACGGCCTCGACTACGAATGGACCGCTTTCTCGGACGAGGAGCTTGCGATCCAGGCCGTTCTGAGCGGCCAGATGGATATCGGTTTCGGCACCCCCTACGCCGCGATGCAGAAATCCAAGGCGCCACTGCGCATCGTGTTTCAGCTTTCTAAGCTGAAATTCTTCCCTGTGACGTCTAAGAAGTACAGCAAGCTGGAAGACCTGAACGGCGAGCCTATCATGCTGCACTCGCGCGGCGGCGGCACGGACTCGATCGCGAACGTGATCGAGGAAAAAGTCGGCATCAAATTCGGTGAACGCTCCTATGTTCCCGGATCGTCCAACCGCGTGGCGGCTCTGCTGGCCGGTCAGACCGATGCAACGATCATCGACCTGTCGAACAAGAACAAGCTGATGAAGCTGGAAGGCGACAAGTTCAACGTTCTGCCGATGTTCGAAGTCGATGCCAGCGACGAGGCTCTTTTTGCCAACCTCGACTGGATCAAGGCAAACGAAGAGTCGGTCGATATCTTCGTGAAGGCGCTTGTCAGCGTCTGGCAGGACATGTCCAAGGACCCGACGATTATCAGCCGTGAAACCAATCCGGACGGTCCGATCGGTCAGCTGCCCAAGGAAATTCTCGACGGGCTCGACGGATTTTACGCCGATGCCGTTGAAGGTGGCCTGTACGATCCAAACGGCGGTGGCCGCAAAGCTGCCAAGGCGGACATGGAATGGTACTCGGAAGCCGGTCAGCTGACGGGCGATCCTGCCGCGCTGAATATCGAGGATTTCTGGTATCTTGCGCCACTCGACGCGGCAATGAAGTAAGCAAGTCCTTGAAAATTAAAAGAATACCACCACCATCCCTGCACGGGATGGTGGCTGTTCACCCAACCGACACCCAACGAACTGCGGGATTCCAGTAGATGCGCCACCGTTCATTAATGTTAAAATTCCTGTCGGCGGTCATCGTCTTCGGATCATGGGAAATCGCGGGCCGAATCCCTGTAAGTTACGCCTTTCCGACGTTTCTCGAGTCCATGCTCGCCTTGGTCAATCTGACCCTGGACGGAACGATTTTCACCGCCTATGCGGAAACGCTGAAACCGTTGGTCATCGGCATCTGCATTTCAACCGTCCTGGGCATCGGTCTGGGCCTGTGGATCGGGTTGAGCGCCAAATTCGACTGGCTGTTCTCGCCCATCTTTATCGTTATGCAAGCAGCGCCTTTGGCCGCGCTGATCCCGCTTCTTGTCATGGCCTACGGTATCGGGATTACCTCCAAGGTCTTCGTGGTCTGTATCATGGCGATGCCGGTGATCGTGCTGAACACCAGCGGCGCGGTCCGCAATACGCCGTCTTCGCTCAAGGAAATGGGGAAGTCCTTTCTCGCCAGCGATTACGAGATCATTCTCAAGATCATCATTCCGGCCGCCTCCCCGATCATCTTTTCGGGTCTTCGTCTGGGTGTTTCCGCCGGCTTTATCGGCGCCATCCTGTCCGAACTGAAGATCACGCCGACCGGGGTAGGGGATATCATCACCTACAGCCGTTCGATTGCGGACTACCCCAGCATGTACGCCGCAATCTTCTCAATCATTGCTCTCGCGGTTCTGTTTCTGAACCTGCTTGAAAAAGTCGAAACCTACTTGTTCAAAGGAAATGTTCGTGGATATGTCTCAGATTAAAGATACCGCCATGCCGAAATCAGACTTTGCGGTATCCGTGCGCGGTGTCTCCAAGAACTATGGCGATGTGGAGGCGCTGAAGGACCTGTCGCTGGATTTTCCGCGCGGACAGCTGACCTCGCTTCTCGGGCCTTCCGGCTGCGGAAAGACCACGCTTCTGAAAATCATCGCGGGGTTGCTCGAACCGACTTCCGGTCAGGTCGAAGTGAATGGCAAAGCGGTCACGGGGCCGGGGCCGAACCGCGCCTTCGTGTTTCAGGATTTCGCGCTTCTTCCATGGGCGACGGTCCTGCGCAACGTGGCGTTCGGTCTGGAGCTGCGCGGCGCCGCAAGGTCCGAGCGCGAAAGCATTGCGGAGAAGTATATCAAGGATGTGGGGCTGGCCGGTTTCGAAAACAGCTATCCGCACGAACTTTCGGGCGGCATGCGCCAGCGCGTGGGCCTTGCCCGCGCCCTGTCCGTCGATTCAAAGGTTCTGTTGCTGGACGAGCCGTTCTCGGCCGTCGATGAACAGACGCGCCGGAAATTCCAGGAGGATCTGCTGGCCCTTGTGAAAAACGAGAACAAGACCTTCATCTTCGTTACCCACTCCATCGAGGAGGCCGTCTACGTTTCCGACCAGATCGCGATCCTTCTGCCCCGGCCGAGCCGTGTATCGGAAATCATCCGGCCGTCCGGCTTCCGAGACAAGCCGGTGGACAAGATCCGCCGTGATCCGGAATACCTTGATATCGTGGATAAGATCTGGGCGTCGCTGCGGAATTACGTGGAATAGGAACGGACATGAAATTATTTGGATATACGCTCCCGGCAATGTCTTCGCTGATACTGTGGGGTATACTGTGGGAAATTATCGGGCAGATGGATGTGACGTTCTTCGTTCCGCCGCTGTCCGAGGTTTTCGTCACCTTGTTTTCCATAATTGGGACGAATGCTTTTCTGAAAGCACTGTCCGAGACCGCCTACGCGTTTTCGTCGGGCGTGGTTATCTCCATCGCGATCGGCATCCCGGTGGGAATCCTGATGGGCACCAGCCGGCTCGTGGATGAAATATTGCTGCCGTGGGTGAACATGTTCCTAAGCGCGCCGCTGACGGCCCTGGTGCCGGTCCTGATGGTGCTGTTCGGGTTTGGCATGAAGTCGATCATCATCACGACGATCCTCTTCGCCATCTGGATCATCGTCCTGAACTCCCGTGCGGGCGTCATGCAGATCAACAGGTCGCTGGTCGAAATGGCGAGGTCGTTCGGCGCCACCAGAATGGACGCTTTCGTGAAGATCTATTTCTGGGCGGCGCTGCCCGAGATTCTCGGCGGGGTCCGTATCGGCGTCATTCGCGCGGTAAAAGGGGTGATCATCGGCCAGCTTCTGATCTCGATCGTCGGCTTCGGGGCCTTGTTCGAGCTTTATTCGGCCAACTTCCTGATGTCGCATTTCTGGGCGGTTCTGATCGTGCTTTTCGCGCTGGCGTTCTGCATCTCGGAATTTCTCGCCTATCTCGAACGGCGTGTGGCCTATTACGCCGCGAAACGCTGATTGGCAAAAATCGGAAGCCTGAACCGGCCCTTGTCGTGGCTGGTTCAGGCCCCTTGTCCCTTATGGTTGTCAGGCTGCCGCAAAGAACGCGGGCCGGAAAATCCGGACGGCAAGCGCGCCGACGCCGGCCAGAGTCAGGGCGATCATGAATAGCCATCCCAGGAAGGGGATCAGCACGATCAGCCCCGTCAGCAAGGCGCCGACGCCCGCCGCGACAGCGCGTTCGCCCAGCGAGTCCGGCTCGCTCCGCCCGATGACGAGCAGCAATCCAACGCCAAAGGTGTAGGCGCCCACGATGTAACCAAAGAACCCGACGATCAGCGCCAGAACGATCGTGGCCGGTGCGAGGAAGATGCCGACGATGGTCATCGCCAGCAGGATCGACGACCCGATCAGGGCCGATTCCATCAGGAAGCCGAGCCACAGGGACCGGAATGGTGCGGCCAGCGTTTTCGTCCGCATCATGGCGAGCTGTTCCGGCGCGACGGCCGCGATCAGGGCGGCGATGGCCGCCACGACTATGACGCCGGTAATGAAGCTCAAAACGGCTCCCCAAAAGTCGAATACCGGCGGAACCTTCCATGGGCCTTCTTCCCATTCCTCCACGACAACCCGTTCCAGCCGATCCGCGGGAACCACCGTATCGGGAACCTGCGCCTGTCCCGCAACCTGTTCATAGACCGTAAGCTTGCCGTCGATGCGTGCGTCGGGGCCAAATACCAATCCTTGGCCGGCGACACGCGCGTCACCGGAAATGATGCTGTTCAACGTCACCTCCTCGCCTGCAATCAGGGCATAGCCCGCAACCGGAGCGTTCACGGTGACCTTGGAGCCCGAGGCCCGCAGGTCGCCGCCTACAGCGCCGCCGACAACGATGTCATATCCGGCCAGGGACGCATCACCGCCGACGGTGCCGGAGACGGTCACATCCATGCCCGCCGCATAGGCGTCCTGCCCGATGGCGGCGTCCAGCGATACGCGGCGCCCCGCGGCATGGGCCGAGCCGGTGATGTCCGAAAGCGCGCGGACGGTTTCGCCGGCCATGAACAGGTCGTCCGTGCCGGTCGCCGTCAGACTGACATCCTCGCCTGCCAGAAACATGTCGCCGCCGAAGGAACCCGCGGCGGAATCATCCTGCGCAGTGGCAGCAGTAGCCAGCAGGGCGAGGATCAAACCAAGAATAAAGCGTGTCATAATACCACCTGAACTTTAGGAATATTCTGGTTTCCCTATCACGTGCGGTATCTGTGTGCTTTGAGCAGGATCAATATGGCATGCGGCCAGCCGGGCGGAATTTTTCCGTCCGTAAACAGGATGATGATGTCAAAGGCACAGGATCGGGTTTCTGTCGGAAAGGCTTCTAAAGCTTCAGGCGCTGCCTCAGATGCGCTTCCAGGCGGGGCCTGTATTCCTCATCGGCGAGAGCGAAGTCCATGATGGCTGTCAGATAGCCGAACTTGGAACCGCAATCGTAGCGTTGGCCGGTCATCCCGATCGCCTGAACATGCCCTTTACGCGCAAGCGCGTTGATCGCATCAGCCAACTGGATTTCGCCGCCGTGACCGGGGGGCAGGCTCCGGATCGTTTCGAATATTTCCGGTTCCAGAATGTAGCGCCCGATGGACGCCATGCGCGAAGGCGCATCGGCTTCGGCGGGTTTCTCGACCAGGGCCTCGACATCCGTCCGTGTCTTCGAGAATTTGCGGCCCGGACGTATGATGCCGTATTTCGACACTTCGGCCGGCGGCACCTCCATCGTCATCAGCAGGGTGTTCGGCGAGCTTCGGTACTCTTTCACCATTCTCGGGATGGGCAGTTCATCGCCCAGCACAAGGTCGTCCGCCAGCAGAACCGCAAACGGTTCGTTTCCGACAGCCGGTTCGGCGCACAGGACGGCATGGCCAAGGCCGAGCGCCTCGGGTTGCCGGATGAAGATGCAGTTCACGCCGGCCGGCACGATGTTGCGGGTCATTTCCAGAAGATCGGTCTGCCCCTTGGCCTTGAGCGCCATCTCCAGTTCGATATTCGCATCGAAATGGTCCTCGATCGCGCGTTTGGATCTGCCGGTAATGAAAATCAGATCGGTAATGCCTGCGGCAATTGCCTCTTCCACCGCATACTGGATGATGGGTTTGTCAATTATCGGCAGAAGTTCCTTTGGCATCGCTTTCGTTGCCGGCAGGAACCGGGTTCCGAGTCCGGCGACCGGAAAAACCGCTTTTCTTACAATTGAATTCGGCATGACCCCATTTCATTTCTTGAACCATTCCGGATCACTATAGGGACGGGGAGCTTGTCGTTACAGCGCTTTTTCCAAAGCGGGTTCCCTGAACGCATGCGGGCCGGAATGCCCGGCCTGCCGCCAAGCCAAGCCGTGCACTGTCGAACCCCGCAGTCGGGGCAAAATGATTTTCGTCGTTTGTTGACCTCGATCAAATCCCGAAATCGATTCTCATAGTAGATTATTGAAATAAATAGCCGTCTTTCAGCTTGGGGGAAGAGCTTTACCGGACGGTTGAGGTTCACTGTAGGAGGTAATTTTTCATGAAACACGAAGAGACAAACAAGGCGACCTCAACGGAAGTTGACGCGCCCAACTCGGAATCCCGCAGGGGATTTCTGAAGCTTGCAGCCATAACCGGAGCCGCCGTGTCCGTCACCAAGCGCAGAGCGTTTGCAAACGGAGAGATCGGCTTCTGGGCGCAGGATTTGCCCGACGACAAACTGATCGACATGTATCGCACGATCCTGAAAATCCGGTGGCACGAACGGACCCAGGCCGACAAGATGCTCGGCGATCCGAACTATCGCGGGTATAACCACTTTTATGCGGGGCAGGAGGCAGTCGCTACCGGCGTTTGCGCCGCGTTGCGGAATGACGGTCCTTTCGATCAGATCGATCTGGTCTATTCATCCCACCGTCCCTCCGGGCATGCCATCGCAAAAGGCGTGGATATTCCGACGATGGTCGCCGAGATGGATTTCCGCGCAACCGGCATGAATGGCGGTTATGCCGCCGAGATGCATATTTCCGATCCTGCAGTGGGATTCATCGGTGCCGACGGTATGATCGGACCGGCCCCGGTCATCGCATCGGGTTCCGCCTTCGCATTCCGTGCGCGGGGGTCGGATCAGGTGGCGGTGGTGTTCGCCGGAGACGGCAACTACGCGGCGCCGCATTTCCACTCGACCCTGAACAACGCGAAAATGCTCGATCTGCCGCTGATCTATGTGTGCGAGAACAACCTGTATCACCAGTATGCGCATTATTCCTATTCGTGCCCGCACAAGGATATCTCGGACGCGGCCGCCGCTTACGGTATCGCGTCACATGTGGTTGACGGTCAGGATGTCGTTCAGGTCTACAACGCCGCCAAGGCCGCGGTCGACCGCGCCCGCGCAGGTGGCGGGCCGACCTTCATCGAGGCCAAGACCTATCGTTACTACAACCACTGGGGTGCTCCGGGGGCGAAGGAAGGCGAACTGGGTGCCTTCGGTTATGATCCGCTGGCCATCACCTCGTTCCGTCCGGAGCGCGAAGTCCGTGCATGGATGCAGCGCGATCCGGTCGATATTTCCCGCAAGATCCTGGTCGACTGGGGAATTCTGGACGAAGCCCGTGCCGCGGAGATCGAGGCCGAAGTCAAGCAAGAGATTGCCGACGCCTTCGAATGGGGCTTGGCGCAGCCTCTCTGCAACCCCGAGGACGCGTTGAAACACGTCTTTGCTGAGGGCACGGTTCCCGCACGCCAGTTCGGCTGAACGGTGCTTCGAGTTTAACGATTAAAACATTGAAAGGTCAGTAAAATGGCAGAGAAAAGTTGGATGTACGCGGTACTTGAAGGCGTACAGCAGGAAATGCAGCAAGATCCGAATATGATCTGGATCTTCGAGCTCACACCGCCGGTGGCGTCGAACCCCGGAAAACCGGTGATCAACCTGGAAACGGAGTTCGGGCGCAAGCGCGTCGTGAACACCGGTATCGACGAGAACTGGATGGCCTCTTGTGTGCTCGGGGCGGCGCTCGCCGGATCGAAAGCCGCGACATACATTCCTTATCAGGGTGCCCTCATTCCTTTCGAGGTCATTCAGAACGTCGCAGGCAAGCTGCGGCACATGACCGGCGGCAAGGCGACGCCGGGTTGCGTTTGGGTCATAGAGATGACCGGCCAGACGCCGGGCTTCGCGGGACAGCATTCGTGCTATGAAGAGGATACGTACTATGCCCACATCCCGGGCGTGCGCACCGTCATCCCGTCGACACCCTATGACGCCAAGGGAATGATGATCTCGGCGCTCCGGTCACCGGATCCGGTCGTCTATCTGTATCCGGCGGGCCTTCGGACCTTGCAGGGCGAGGTTCCGGACGAGGCTTACGAAGTGCCGCTCGACAAGGCGGCCGTGCGTCAGGAAGGCAACGACCTGACGATCGTGAGTTCCGGTGCAGGGATGCCCGACGTTCTGGAAGCGGCCGCAAAGCTCACCGCCGACGGAATGAGCGTCGAGGTGATCGACCTGCGTACCTTCAAGGAAATGGATACCGAGACGCTTGTCAATTCCGTTAGCAAGACCAAGAGGCTTCTGACCTTCGACCAGTCGTACTATACGCTCTGTCCCGGCGCAGAGGTCATCGCCCGCGTCGCCGAGAACGTCGAGGGTGTGAAGTTCAAGCGTATCGCATTCCCCGATGCTCCGCCGCCCGCTTCGCCCGAGATGTTCACGTGGATGCGGCCGAATGCGGGCCACATCATCGAAGTCGCGAAGAAAATGGTGTAGTTCATGGCCAATCGCAATGAAGGAAATACCGGACCGGTCGCAGGTAAGCCTGCGGCCGGTCTGGACGGAGAAAACGTACAGTGCCTTGCCTGCAATAGCGGCAA
>JBFIHV010000095.1:0-8452 GCA_041601595.1 Amylibacter sp.
CGGCAATCCGGCGGCCCGCGTCATGGTGATCGGAGAGGCTCCGGGCCGCGACGAGGACATGCAGGGCAAGCCCTTTGTCGGGCGCGCCGGGCAGTTGCTGGACAAGATGTTCGCCGCCATCGGCCTGTCGCGGAGCGGCGAAACGCCGGAAGACGCGCTTTACATCACCAATGTCATGCCCTGGCGGCCGCCGCAGAACCGCGAGCCGACGCAGGAAGAGGTCGCGATGATGATGCCGTTTCTGGAACGTCATATCGCGCTCGCAAATCCCGATGTACTGGTATTGATGGGCAATACGGCCTGCAGCGCCATCCTCGGCAAGAAAGGCATCACGCGGCTGCGCGGCAAATGGACCGAGGCCTTCGGCAAGCCCGTGCTGCCGATGTTTCACCCTGCCGCCCTGCTGCGCGACGGGCTTAAGAAACGCGACGCCTGGGCGGATCTGCTGGCGTTGAAATCGAAACTGGACGGATAGACTATGGCAGGCATTGATAAATCAAAGACCTTTGTGCCGGTGCGCATCGCGGTGCTCACCGTTTCCGACACACGCACCAGCGCCGATGATAAATCGGGCGATACTCTGGTGGCGCGGCTGGAAGCGGCGGGTCATACGCTGGCGGCCCGCAACATCCTGCCGGACGACCGCAAGGCCGTGGCGGAACAACTGGCCGAGTGGTGCCGAAATCCCGAGGTCGACGTGGTGATTTCCACCGGCGGCACCGGCCTGACCGGGCGCGACGTCACGGTCGAGGCGCACCGCGATGTCTACGAGAAGGAAATCGAGGCGTTCGGCACGGTCTTCACGATTGTCTCGATGGAGAAGGTCGGTACATCGGCGGTGCAGTCGCGCGCCTGCGGCGGGGTGGCGAACGGCACCTACCTGTTCGCCCTGCCGGGCAGTCCCGGGGCCTGCAAGGACGGGTGGGATGCAATTCTGGCGCCGCAGTTGGATGCGCGCCACAGGCCGTGCAATTTCGTGGAGATCATGCCGCGGCTGGACGAGCACCTGCGCCGTAAATGAATCGTGATGATACTCGGCGATTTGCTGTATTCATTTGCCGCGCGGCGACGGAATGCTATTCTTAAAGCGTGGAAAACGAATATCCCTGTAAACGACGGGAACGGATACTGAAATGCGGTTCATGACTCGTGGCTTGCTTGGGCTGTGCCTTTTGGTGTTGACCGCCGGGCTGCTGCTGATTGCCGGCAACGTCTTTTACAACGCCGTACAGGAAAAGCAGGCGCAAAGCGAGCGTCAGCAACCCCAGCGCGAGCGGACGTTTTCGGTCGAGGTCGAGACGGTCGCCCTGCGGACCGTGACGCCGGTGATCGAAACCTATGGCGAGGTCGTCAGCGGTCGCACGCTGGAAATCCGCGCTGTGTCCGGCGGGGCGCTGGTGCGGTTGGACCAGAACTTTCGCGAAGGCGGCAAGGTCGGTGCCGGCGACCTGCTGTTCCAGACCGATCCGGCCTCTGCCGAGGCCGCGCTGAAACTGTTGCAGACCGAACTGGTCGAGGCGGAGGCGCAACTGGTCGAAGCGCGCGAGGCGCTGACCCTGGCGCAGGATGAACAGGTCGCCGCCGAGCGCCAGGCGGCGCTGCGTTGGCAGGCTCTGGACCGTCAGAAATCCCTGAAGGAACGCGGCGTCGGCACCGATGCGGCGATCGAAAGCGCCGAACTGGCCCTGTCCAGCGCCGAACAGACCATTCTGGGCAAGCGTCAGGCTGTCGCCGATGCCAAGGCCAGGATCAGCCGCGCCGAAACCCAGCTCAGCCGCACCCGGATCAACGCCGACGAAGCCGCGCGCAAGCTGCGGGATACGGCCGTCCATGCAGAGTTTGACGGCGTGCTGAGCGACGTGTCGGCGGTTCTGGGCGGTCTGGTCAATGCCAACGAACGCGTCGGGCAGTTGATCGACCCGAATGCGCTCGAGGTCCTCTTCCGGATTTCCAACGCCGAATTCGCCACCCTGACCGCGAGCCCGTCCGGTTTGGCCGACGCCGAGGTTCTGGTGGACTTCAACGGCATGCCCCAGCCGGTTCGCGGCCGGATCGCGCGGGTCAGCGCCGCCGTCGGCGAAGGCCAGACCGGTCGCGAGCTTTATGCGTCGCTGGAGCTTGACCCGGGCGCGTCCCTGCGGCCCGGTGATTTCGTGAGCGTGCGGATCGAGGAGCCCGAGTTGACGGACGTGGCCGTCATACCCGCCTCGGCGGTCACGACCGCCGGCGAAGTGCTGCTGGTCGGCGCCGATAACCGGCTGGAGGCGGCAAAGGTGCAGGTTCTGCGCAAGCAGGGCGACAACGTCCTGGTGAAGGCGGACGCGATCGTCGGACGTCAACTGGTTCTGAAACGCGCGCCGCAATTGGGCGTCGGCATTCGTGTCGATCCCAAGAGCGCTGGCGGATTGGTGATCGAGGACGAGGCGCTGGTGCCGCTGAGCGAGGAAAAGCAGGCGCTGATCATCGCGGCGCTGGAGCAGAACCGGCGGATCCCTGTCAGCGTGCGCGAACGCATGTTGGCGCGGGTCAGGACCGGTGAAGTTCCGGCCCAGATGGCGGAGCGGCTGGAGGCGATGCTGCAATCGGACAGCGGGGGTCAGGCCGCGCCAGAGAGCGGCGAAATGGTCACCCTGTCGACCGAGGAACGGGCGCGGCTGATCGCGGCCGTCAACGGCAATCCTGACATGCCAGATGACGTCAAGATCCGCATGGTCGAGCGTCTGTCGGCGCCGCAGGTCAGCAAAGAGGCCTATGACCGGATCACCAGCCGGATCGGGGGCTAGGGCCGATGCGGCAGCTTCCGACACCCGCGGGGGGTATCCTGTCCTATTTCACGCGCCACCGGACGGCGGCCAACCTCGTTCTGATCATCATGGTGGTGTCCGGCGCCCTGGCCATGACCCAGATACGGGCGCAGTTCTTTCCCGATGTCATCACGGACAATATCAACGTCAGCGTTTCCTGGGACGGCGCCGGACCCGAGGATGTCGACGGAGCGATCGTTGCGCTGCTGGAACCGGCGCTGCTGTCGGTCGAGGGGATATTGGAATCCAATTCCTCGTCCACCGAGGGGCAGGCGCGGATCACGCTGGATTTCGAGCCCGGCTGGGACATGGGGCGGGCGGCCGATGACGTCAAGGCGGCCGTCGACAGCGTCACCGGCCTGCCCGAAGGCGCCGATGCGCCGGAGGTCACGCGCGGACAGTGGCGCGACCGCGTGACCGATGTCGTGATTTCCGGACCGGTTTCGCCGGACCAGCTCGGGCGCTTTTCCGACGAGTTCTCGGCCCGGCTGTTCCGCGAAGGCATCACGCGCGTCACGATCCGCGGCATCGGAGCGCCCGATATCAATGTGACGGCCAGCGAGCTGTCGCTGATCCGGCACGACGTCAGCCTGTCCGAGATCGCGGAGGCCATAGAGCAGGAGGCCGAGGCCGATCCGGCGGGCGACGTGGCCGGCGGTTCCGCCCGCATCCGGACCGGCGTGGCAAAACGGACGCCGGAACAGATCGAGCGCATCGTCGTCCGGTCCAATCCGGACGGGTCCAAACTGCTGGTCGGCGACGTGGCCGAGGTTTCGACCGAGGCTGTCAACGCAGACAGAACCTATTATGTCGGCGACAACCAGGCGGTTTCCATCCGGGTCGACCGCGCCGATCAGGGCGACGCCATCGAGATGCAGGCCACCGTCCAGCGCGTCGCCGATGAAATGCAGGCGACGCTGCCGCAAGGCGTCAAGGTCGAGTTGATCCGGACGCGGGCGCAGGACATCACGGACCGGCTGAACATTCTGGTCGATAACGGCGTGCTCGGGCTGATGCTGGTGATCATCCTGTTGTTCCTGTTCCTCAACGCGCGGACCGCCTTCTGGGTGGCCGCCGGTATTCCTGCCTCGATGCTGGCGGCGATCGGGATGATGTACATGATGGGACTGACACTTAACATGGTGTCGCTGTTCGGCCTGATCATCACGCTGGGGATCGTGGTGGACGATGCCATCGTCGTCGGAGAACACGCCGATTTCCGGGCGCGGCGCCTGGGCGAGGGCCCGGTCGAGGCGGCGGAGAACGCCGCCATCCGCATGGCTCCGCCGGTGTTTTCCGCCACGATCACGACCGTCATCGCCTTCTTCTCGCTGACGGCGATCGGCGGGCATTTCGGAACCCTGATCATGGATATTCCGTCCGTGGTGATTCTGGTCCTGCTGGCCTCGCTGATAGAGTGTTTCATCGTCCTTCCGAACCACATGGGCCACGCTCTGACGACGGCAGGCAAGGGCAAGTGGTATGACCGCCCGAGCCACGTCTTCAATATCGGTTTCAAGTGGGTGCGGCACACTCTGTTCCGCCCGGTCGTCGCATGGATACTCGTTCTGCGCTATCCGGTGGTGGCCGTCACCGTTCTGGCGCTGTCCGCCGCGGGCACCCTGTTCGTCAAAGGCGATGTGCAGTGGCGGTTCTTCAATTCGCCGGAGCAGGCATCGGTATCCGGCAACATCGCGATGCTGTCGGGTGCGACGCGCGCCGACACGATCACCATGGTGCAGGAGCTTCAGCGCGCCGTGACGGCGACGGCCGACAAATTCGAGGCCGAATACGGCACCAATCCGGTGATATTCGCGATGGCCGAGGTGGGCGGCAGTACGGGGCGCGGGCTGTCGGGAACCGAGGGCAAGGACGCGGACCTGCTCGGTTCCATCGCGGTCGAGCTGATCGACGCGGACTCGCGGCCCTATTCCTCGGCGGCCTTCGTTTCCGAGTTGCAGGACGCGGTGCGCCGCCATCCGCTGCTGGAAACCGTCAGCTTTCGCGGCTTCCGCTTCGGCCCCGGCGGCGACGCGCTGGACGTGCAGTTTTTCGGGGCCGACAGCGATGTTCTGAAAGCCGCCGCCGAGGCGCTGAAAACGGCTATGGTCGTCTATCCCGAGGTGTCCGCGGTCGAGGACAATCTGGCCTATGACAAGGACGAACTGGTTCTGGAACTGACGCCGCAGGGCCGCGCGCTGGGCTTCACGATCGACGCAATCGGGCGCGAGCTGCGCAACCGGCTGGGCGGGATCGAGGCGGCGTCTTTTCCCGTCGGGGTGCGCTCTGCCGATGTGACCGTGCGCATGCCGGACGAGGATATCGGGTCGGATTTTCTGGAAACAACGCGTTTGCGGACCGAAGCCGGAGCCTATGTGCCGCTGTCCGATGTCGTGACCGTGACAACCAAGGCCGGGTTTTCGACGGTGCGCCGCGAAAACGGGCTGCGGGTCCTGTCCGTCACCGGCGACATATCCGAAGACAATCCGGAGCGCGCCGCTTTGATCATGTCCGATCTGGAACAGAAGATCCTGCCCGCCATCGCCGCGGATCATGGCGTCGAGTGGCGGTTGTCGGGGCTGGCGGAACAGGAACGCGATTTTCTGGCCGATGCATCGGTCGGCTTCGGCATCTGCCTCTTGGGTATCTATCTGACGCTGACATGGATATTCGCCAGCTGGACGCGCCCCGTCATCGTCATGGCGGTGATACCCTTCGGTCTGGTGGGCGCGATCTATGGCCACTGGGTCTGGGAAGTGCCCCTGTCGATGTTCTCGGTGGTCGGGATCATCGGGATGAGCGGGATCATCATCAACGATTCAATTGTGCTGGTGACGACCGTGGACGAATATTCCAGGAGCCGCGGTCTGGTTCCGGCCATTATCGACGCCACATGCGACCGGCTGCGTCCGGTTATACTGACGACGCTGACGACCGTTCTGGGAATGTTGCCGCTGCTGTTCGAAAGCTCGCGTCAGGCGCAGTTCCTGAAACCGACGGTCATCACGCTGGTCTACGGGTTGGGTTTCGGCGTGCTGCTCGTGCTGTTGCTGGTGCCCTCGCTGCTGGTCATTCAACAGGATATCGCCAGGCTGATGTCGTCCTACCGGCGCGGGCTGGTCGGCACCCGCGTGGCGCGGCGCGACCGGTTCGTCTTTGTCGCCGCAACCGGTGCCGCCCTTGCGCTGCTGGCCGCGACGCTGGGCTATCAGGTGGCGATGCAGAGCGTGGCGCCCTGGGTGGCGTCGCTGACGGGCTCTTTCGCGGAGCAAGCCCCGACGTTGGCATCCCTGGTCGTTCTGGTTGCCGGGCTGGCCGGCGTCGTGGTCTGCGGCATGCTCGCAGCCTTGCTGTTGCACCAAGGGCGCGACAATACCAACGCCTAGGGATCGCCGGCTCAGAGGGCCGGACAGCCCTGAATGTCCACCGCCCGACCCTGATCCAGTACGGTCAGGCGCATCCGGCCGCGGTCCAGAACCAGCGGCGTTCCGGAATAGGACTGGATCGTCGAGGTTACAGTCACATCGTTTCCGGAGTGCGAGGTGCTGGCTTCGTTGATCCAGACATCCGAATGCGGGTATTCGAATACCGTCAGGGCAGAGGCGGAGAGCGCCTTGCTGGTGGTGAAATGCGCCGTGACAGCAAAGCCGTCATCGACCGGCGCGATGGTGCAGGACACCTGCCGGATACCGGCCTCGGCCGCTGATATGGGCGCGGCGTCCAGCGCGGCGGAAATCGCGGCCCGTTCCACCTCGGCCTCGGGCATCAGAACCGCATCGATCTGCGCGCTCGCGGGCAGGCAGACATCGCGGCAGATCGCGAATTCCACCGTCGACCTGACAATTATCGGCTCATCACTGTCCCGCGCGGTCAACTCGATCGGTAGGACCAGTTCGTGCTTGTAGCCGATCGTGACCAGCCCGTCGTCGCGGTAAACCGTGGGAGTGGGCCAGTGAAACCGGACTTCCGACAGGTTCTCGGAGCCGGTCCAGTCGAACCGGGCGGGAATCCCGATGCCGCCCGGAGCGCGCCAGTAGGTTTTCCAGCCGTCTTCCAGCCTGATCCGCGCCGCCGCCATCCGCCGGCCGTCCGGCAGGCGCCATCCATCCAGAAACTCGACGCTCCTGAGGCCTGAGGACGCATCATGGACGACGTCGGCGTTGACGGGGCTTGTGCCCGACAGCGCAAGTGCGAGAAGGGGGCCGAAAAAAATCTTCATGTATGGGTCCGTTTCTGATTTTGGCCAAATTACAGGGCGCCGGAACAAAGAGAAAGTCACATTTGGGCGAGACTCATGTCATCGCGGGCGCGAGGCACTTGCATCTTGGGGCGGAAGTTACAAATATTGCGGCATGGAAGCGCAAAGTCATGAAAACCTGAACGGAAAATTGCTGATCGCCATGCCCGGCATCGGCGATCCCCGGTTTGACAGGTCCGTGGTCTATGTCTGCGCCCACAGCCCCGAAGGGGCGATGGGCCTGATTATCAACAAGCCGGCGGGCGATTTGCAGTTTTCCGACCTGTTGAAACAGCTGGGCATTCCAGCCGGCGACAAGCCGATCCAGGTGCCGGTCCATATCGGCGGGCCGGTGGAGCACAGCCGCGGATTCGTCTTGCACAGCACCGACTATACCGCCACCGAGGCGACGCTGGAGGTCAATGCCGAGTTCGGCATGACCGCGACCCGGGATATCCTGTCGGATATCTCGCGCGGGGCCGGACCGGTGTCCTGCCTGCTGGCGCTGGGCTATTCCGGCTGGGGTCCAGGTCAGTTGGAGGATGAAATCCGCGCCAACGGCTGGCTGATCTGCGATGCGTCCTCGGAACTGGTGTTTTCGAACGAGCAGGACCGGAAATGGGACAAGGCGCTGGCCACGATCGGGATCGATCCGAGGCTGTTGTCGTCCAAGGGCGGCATGGCCTAGCCGCGTGGCGCCGCCGCGCGCTTCAGGCGGTCGTTGATCGCCGCGCCAAGGCCCGACATCGGAACCGGCGATACGGCGATTGTTTCGACCCCCCGCTGTTGCGCCAACGCATCCATCCGGCGCAGGTAGCCGAACAGGTTCGCCGCCGCCTCGATCAGGTCGCCCTTGGGTGACAGGTTCATTTCCGCCTCTGCGGCATCGGGCCCGAATCCCAACAGCAGTTCGTTGCCGCGCCGCGCCTGTGCGTTCAGCCGGACCTTGGCCGAGGGCGCATAATGCGAGGCAAGCTGTCCGGGCGACTGTGGCGTATCGGTCCGTTCCGCGTCCATGACCGGTTGGCCGAGGCAGGCCTCTATTTCTTCGCGCGTCACCCCGCCGTCGCGCAGAATTGCGACGCGGGCTCCGTCCGACAGGGCGATGGTCGACTCCAGACCCACCGCACAGGCGCCGCCGTCGACGACCGCGTCGATCTTTGCGGACAGGCCTTGCAGCACATGATCCGCCGTTGTCGGACTGATCTGGCCGGAAGGGTTCGCCGAGGGCGCCGCCACCGGACCGCCGAATTCCTTCAGCAGCGCCTGTGCCACCGGATGCGCCGGAACCCGCAGGCCGACACTGTTCAATCCGGCGGTGACCAGGTCCGACAGGCCCGCATCGGCTTTCAGCGGCAGGACCAGCGTCAGCGGGCCGGGCCAGAAGCTCTGCGCGAGTTTCAGGGACAAG
>JBFIHV010000096.1:0-8396 GCA_041601595.1 Amylibacter sp.
CAGGCGGCCAGCAAGGGCGCCGCGTGAACTGCGCGGGTCGGGATGCTGCAGACCTCGTCCAGACTGGCTATGCGGTGCAGATGCGGTTCGACCGTCACGAGCCAGTCGAAATCGGCCGACAATTGCGCCGCGAACAACCGCGCCGACACCGCCTCGCCGAAATGGAACTGCCGGTCCTGACGCATATAGGCCAGATAGGGCGCGACCAGTCCGACGCGGCGCGCCCCTTGCTCGCGGGCCGCGCACGCCGCAAACAGGAGCGGGACAAGCTTGGCGTCGGGATTGTCCAGCGTGCAGACCAGAACGACAGACCGGCCCTGAAGCGGAGAAAGGTGGCGCAAATAGGTTTCGCCGTCGGGAAAGCGCCGCGTTTCGACCTTCCCGATTTCGAAATCGCCGGAACCCGCGATGCTCTGCGCCATCGCTTCGTTGCCAGGCAGGGGCAGGACAATCACGCTCATGCCGTGCCTCCAAGGCGGATGATTTCCTCAAGTGGGGCCATGTTGGCGAGGGAATAATCCAGTCCGCCCGCAGATTCGGCATGGATGGTGAACACCGTCTGTCCCGGCGAAACGCGATCGCCGATCCGGACGTGGATGGTGACCCCCGCAGCGACGGCCTCGGGCGCACCTGCGAGCTTGGCGACCATCGCGAGCTTGCGGTTGTCGATCTCGACCACGACGCCGGAGGCGAAAGCCGTGATGTCCCGTGAAAGGCGCGGCACCGGCGGTTCGCGCAGGCCGCCCTGCGCCTCGCAGATACGCTGGAACTTGGCCCAGGCGCGGCCGTCACTGATCGCCGCATCCGCCTGAGCGGCACCCTGTCCGACCGCCACGACCCCGGTGAATTCCAGAAGCGCGCCCGCCAGCGCAACCGCGCGGGCGCGCAGGTCCGCCGGGGCATCGGGTTTGCCTTGCAGGACATCCAGCACATCCCGCGCCTCCAGTGCCGGACCGATGCCGCGGCCCACCGGCTGGGTGCCGTCTGTCCGGATCGCTCGGACTTCCAGCCCGAAACGTTCGGCCACGGCCTCGGTCAGGCCGATCAGGTGGCCGGCATCGTGTTCGCTGCGGATCTTGGCGGTCGGGCCGACCGGAAAGTCGATGACCACATGGGTTGCCCCCGCCGCTATCTTCTTGGACAGCACCGAGGCGACAAGCTGCCCCGGCCCGTCGATATCGAGCGCCCTTTCGATGCGGATCAACTGGTCGTCGGCGGGGCTCAGCCGCACTGAGCCGCCCCAGACGAGACAGCCCGCCTCCTGCTCCACCACCTTGCGTATCTGGGACAGGGACAGGTCGACAGGCGTCAGCGTCGCCATGACATCGGCGGTCCCCGCCGGCGAGGTGATCGCGCGCGAAGACGTCTTCGGGATCGGCACGCCGAAAGCGGCCACCACCGCCACGACAATCGGTGTGGTCCGGTTGCCCGGCAGGCCCCCGACGCAATGTTTGTCGGCAACCAGCGGGAATTCCCACGTCAGCCGTTCGCCGGTCGCAACCATCGCGCGGGTCAGGGCCGCGGTCTCGCCCGGGTCGAGCGGACGCGCGGCGCAGGCCGATAGAAAGGCCGCCGAATGGATGTCGGAATAGCGCCCGGCGACGATGTCGGCCACGATCTCGTCGATGTCGGTGCCTCTCAGGCGCTCTCCGTAGATTTTCCCGCGCACGGCGCTCAGCGACGGCAGGGCCGGCGCATGGGCGAGGGTCAGTATTTCGCCCGGCTTCGGGTCCAGATGGCGCCATGCGGATTCGGACAGCGCTATTTCGTCCGTACCGACCATGTCGCTGTAGACATGGTGTGCAGTCGCGACGATTTTGTGACTGTTGAAGGATAGCAGCACCCGCGTATGCGCCCGCAGGCCCTCGGACCGGCACACCGGGCAATCGGCGTGCATGAAAACCACCAGTTCGTTGCCCGTGTCGATACCGCTGCGCCGCGCCTTGAGCTTGTAGGGCAGTTGAACGGGCGTATCCGGCACCTTGTTCATAACCTGAACCTTTCCAGATGATCCGGCGTCTCCGCCTCCCATCCCAGTTTCTCCTTGATCGTCAGGCGCAAAGCCTCCGCGGCCGCGTCCTCTCCGTGCGTGATGAATATCCGGCCCGGCGGCGAACGGAAACCGCTCAGCCAGAGCAAGAGGTCGTCGCGGTCGGCATGGGCGGACAGCTTGCTGAGGTTCCGCACGGTTGCGCGGACGGGGAAATAATCGCCGTGAATGTTGACCCTGTCGGCGCCGGCGACCAGCGCGGCTCCACGGGTGCCGGGCGCCTGGAACCCTGCAAAGAGGATCGTGTTCCGGGGATTGGGCAGGAAAGCCTTCAGATGGTGCAAGACCCGCCCGCCGGTCGCCATGCCCGACGCCGAGATGATGATCTTCGGATGCTTGTTGCCATCGAGCGCCTTGGATGCGTCCACGGTCCTGACATATTCGGCCACCGCGCAGGTGCTGCGGCATTCCGCTTCGCTGAGGGTCTGATCGTCCAGATGCGCGCGGTAGATGTCGCTTGCGTTGATCGCCATCGGACTGTCGAGATAAATCGGAATTTCCGGTAACCGGTTCGCGCGCTTCAGGCGCATCAGGTAGTACATCAGCATCTGCGCCCGGCCCACGGCAAAGGAGGGTATCACCACGGTGCCACCCCGCGCGGCGGTCTCGGTGACAACCTCGGCCAGTTCGTCTTCGGGTTCCGGGCCTTCGTGCAGCCGGTCTCCGTAGGTGGATTCGATCACCAGCACGTCCGCCTCCTCGAACGGGCGCGGGTCCGGCATGGTGGGCGACGCGTAATTGCCTATGTCGCCGGAAAAAACCAGCACCCGCCCGTCCATGGTCATCTCGACGCTCGATGCGCCCAGAATATGCCCCGCCCGCCGGAACCGCGTGCTGACACCCGGCGCGACGGTGACCGGCGTTTCGAACGGATGCGGCTGGAACAGTTTGAGGCAGTCCTTGGCATCCCGGCGGTCATAGAGGGGAAGCGCCGGCTTATGCTTGGTATAGCCATAGCGATTGGCGCGCTCGGCGTCCTTTTCGTTCAGATAAGCACTGTCTGCCAGCAATATCTCGCACAGATCGCGCGTCGCATCCGTGCAGTGGATCGACCCCCGAAACCCCTGCCGGACGAGGCGGGGCAGATACCCGGAGTGGTCGATATGGGCATGGGTCAGGACCACCGCATCGATCCTGGCAGGCTCCACCGGAAAGGGCTTCCAGTTGCGCAGGCGCAATTTCTTGTAGCCCTGAAAAAGCCCGCAATCGACCAGAATTCTCTGCCCGCCGGATTCCAGAAGGTTCCTCGAACCGGTCACCGTGCCGGCGGCGCCGAAAAATGAAAGGTCAATGGCCATTGTCTGATCCCCGATACGCTGCATCCTGTTTCAGAAGCAATCTGCCGACAACCCACATCGGGCAGATCGCTTCTTTCACACTATACATGGACTCGTCAGGGATGCGCATGATTCACATCAAGTCCCGAAAGTACTTTACAATTCATTTAGTTGGGTTGCCGGCCATTTCGCAAATGCCAAGCTCAACGACAAGGACGGACGTCCGCGCTTCAGGCGTTCCCGTCAGGATCGCGCCACAGCTTGCCGATGTCGGGGTTGTCCGCGCCTAGCAAAGGTGCGGGCTTGTCCAGCGCAAGTTCGCTGTCCGAGAACACCCAGGGGCTGCGGACCCCGGGAATGCCGCCCGGGTTGATCGCCATTCCCCGATCGATGACCTGCGGATCGGCGAAAACGTCCTTGATCGTATTGATCGGCCCGGCGGGCACCCCCGCCGCGTCCAGTTTCGGCAACAGGTCCTGCCTGGCGAATCCGGACGTCGCCTCCGACAGGACGGAAACCAGCGCCTCGCGGTTTGCGACCCGGTCCGCGTTCGCCTTGAAGCGCGGATCGTCCGAAATTTCCGCAATCCCGATCACCGCGCAAAGGGCCCGAAACTGGCGGTCGTTGCCGGTAGCGATGATGATATGGCCGTCCGAGACCGGAAAAACCTGGTAGGGAACGATGTTCGGGTGCCCGTTTCCGAGCCTGCCCGGAGCTTTTCCCGTGACCTGATAGTTCATCGCCTGATTGGCCAGAATTGCCGTGGCTGAATCCAGCAGCGACAGGTCGATATGCTGTCCGCGCCCCGTTACGGCCCGCTGCGCCAGAGCCGCCTGAATGCCTATGACGCCGTAAAGCCCGGTAAAAATATCCGTTACCGCCACGCCAACCTTCATCGGCTGGCCGTCGGGCTCTCCGGTGATCGACATCAGGCCCGACATGCCCTGTATCAGAAAGTCATAACCGGCCCGTTCGGCATAAGGCCCGGTCTGGCCGAAGCCGGTGAGCGAGCAATAGACAAGACGGGGATTGACGGCCGAAAGGCTGGCGTAATCCAGCCCGTATTTCGCCAGACCTCCGACCTTGAAGTTCTCGATCAGCACATCGGCTCTGGATACGAGTTCCAGAACCTGCGCCCTGCCCTCCTCGGTCCGGAAGTCGGCGGTGACCGACCTCTTGCCGCGGTTGCAGCTGTGGAAATAGGCCGCAGACCGGCCGCCGTCACGCTCGATGAACGGCGGGCCCCAGTGGCGGGTATCGTCGCCCTCCGGGGCTTCGACCTTGATGACATCCGCGCCCAGATCGGCCAGCGTCTGGCCTATCCACGGACCCGCAAGGATGCGCGCCAGTTCCAGAACGCGAAGACCGGCCAGAGGTTTCATCAAAAGAACGCCTGCAACCCTGTGATCGCGCGCCCGAGAATAAGGGCATGAACGTCATGCGTGCCCTCGTAGGTGTTGACCGTTTCCAGATTGACCATGTGGCGCATGACCTGAAACTCCTCGGATATGCCGTTTCCGCCATGCATGTCGCGCGATGCGCGCGCCACGTCAAGGGCCTTGCCGCAGTTGTTGCGCTTCATCAGGCTGATCATTTCCGGCGCCGCGCGGCCCTGATCCATCAGGCGACCGACCTGCAAGGCCCCTTGCAGCCCAAGCGCGATCTCGGTCTGCATGTCGGCGAGTTTCTTCTGGTAAAGCTGGGTCTGCGCCAGCGGCCTGTTGAATTGCTTGCGGTCGAGCCCGTACTGCCGCGCGGCGTGCATACAGAACTCCGCCGCGCCGAGGACTCCCCAGGATATTCCATAGCGCGCACGATTGAGGCAGCCGAACGGGCCTTTCAGGCCTTCGACATGCGGCAGCAAAGCCTCGTCGCCGACCTCGACGCCTTGCATAACGATTTCACCTGTCGTCGAGGCGCGCAGTGACAGCTTGCCGCCGATTTTCGGCGCCGACAGTCCGGCCGCGCCCTTTTCCAGAATGAAGCCGCGGATCTTGCCGCCATGTGCCTCTGATTTCGCCCAGACAACAAAGACATCAGCGAAGGGCGCGTTGGAAATCCACATCTTGGTGCCCGTGATCCGGTAACCGGTCGCCGTCTTTTCAGCGCGGGTCTTCATCCCCGCAGGATCCGATCCAGCATCGGGCTCGGTCAGGCCGAAACAGCCGATCAGCTCGCCGGACGCCAGCTTCGGCAGGTATTTCTGCCTTTGCTCTTCCGAGCCATAGGCATAGATCGGATACATCACCAGAGAAGACTGCACCGACATCATCGACCGGTAGCCGCTGTCGACACGCTCGATTTCGCGCGCGACCAGTCCGTATGTGACATAGGACGCGCCCAGACCACCGTAAGCCTCCGGCACCGTCAGGCCAAGCAACCCGGCTTCGCCCATTTCCCGAAACACGCCGGGATCGGCGATTTCGTCGCGGTAGGCGGCAATGACGCGGGGTTGCAGCACCTCCTGCGCAAAGGTCCGCGCCGCGTCGCGCAGCATCCGCTCGTCCTCGGTCAGCTGGTCTTCCAGCCTGAGGGCGTCCTCCCAGTCAAAGCGCGACAGGTCCGGCGCGTCCTTGGCGGACAGGTATGGCTTGTTCATCTCCGGCACCTCAGGCAGTGATATCGACGACTACATCCAGAAACGGCGCATATTGCTGGGCGCCGAAAATATCGCCGTCGCCCGGGCTGCCGCTGGGGCGGTCCCGCAGGATGGTGAACTTGATCGCATAGGCCGGATCATATTCCACGAAATCCGTCAGGCGGGCCGGATCGACATTCAGCACTTCGCAAACGCTTTTGCGTGTCAGCGCGCCCGAGCGCTTTACCAGCTCATAAGTGTCTTTTTCGCGAAAGATGATGTCGAAGGTGATCTTGTCCGTACCGGCGTTCTTGCTGCGGATGGTCTTGGCAAGATCGGAGAGTCTCTTGGGTGTGTTCGGCTTGAGAGTGTTCATGATATCCAGTCCTATTCCTCAGGCGCCGACAATGGCGGTATGGGTTGGAAACAGTTCCAGCGGATCGTCGACCGCCATCGTGTGGTTCAGGGTCCAGCGATAGGCCGGGCTGGCGTGCAGCACCTCATCCAGAACGAAGGAAACGCCGCCGGCGGTGCCTTTCACGTCGGGCAGCCGGGCATAGAACAACTGGCGCGTGCCGGTCATGGTGACCTCTTCGGCCATTTCGACCGTTGGCGCGACGCCTTGGACGACCACCATCAATTCATGGCCGGGCTTGTCCTTGAGCGGCTCCATGTCACCCATGATGCCGTTCCGGCCAAAGACGTTGTAATGCAATTCCCAGCCGTCCGGACCGAAGCGTTCCCGCGTCTGTTCCCGCGCCCACTCGATCACCGCGTCCACGTTGGCGATGGTGTAAGGGTCGCGAATGCCCGCCATGCCGACAAAGCGCTCGCCAAGCTTGCCGGAGCCTTCCAGCTTCACCCGGAACTGTTCCGCGGGAACGAATTCCATGCCGGTGACGCTGGTGGTTTTTTCCGACTTCTGCTTGTAGTTGCAGTCCGTCATGTCCAGCATGCCGCCGGCGACGAACTCGTGGAACGGGTTGGAACGTTCGTACATGGCATGGCCCGCGACCGATGCGACCGTGCAGCGCTGGCCTGGGCTCATCGCCGTGACCTCGACGGCGTCTTTGGTGATCTCTCCCAGGACGGTTTCCTTGGCGCCGTAGGGTTCGGCGCAGAAGGACGCGCACTCGAGCACTTTCCCGAGGTAATAGGATTGCGCCTCGGGATAGCCGTGATGCAGCGCCGCCGCCGCGAAAATCGCGCTGTCCGAGGAGCGCCCGCCGATGATGACGTCACAGCCTTCTTCAAGCAGCTTGACGAAGGGATGGACGCCTGCCATGGCGACGATGCGGGAGGTCGCATCGATCTCTTCCTCGGTCAGGTCGGGACGCGCGTCCAACCCTGTTACAGCCGATCCGCCGCGGATCTTGCCGCGGACGAATTCCTTGTCCACTTCGGAATAGAACCAGCCGATTTTGAAGGGGGGCAGCTTGTGCTCCGCCGCGATCTCGCGAATCATCTCGACATACATGTCGACGCGGCTGTTGGTGCCCGTGTCGCCGGCGGAGCCGATCATCATCGGCACACCGAGTTTGCGCGATGCCAGCAGCATTTCCTGAAGGTCGTGGCGCTGCCATGCCTTCGGGCTGGCGCAGACATCGCTGCCCAGCGGCACCGGGCCGATGTCATCGCTGCCCGAGTCGGCCGCGATATAGTCCGGCGCGGCGGCGACACCGATATGGAAACTGCCCGTTTTGAGGGGCGCAAACCCGAGATGCCCGTTCGGACAAATGATTTTCAGAGATGACATGACTGCCTCGCAGTTGTTGAATGTGGACTTACCCGCATACATGCAGAAATCGTGCCAAGTTCAGAAAATTCACTTAGCTACTGTTTTTGCTGAATTTTGCAGGAAGGTCGTCGGGAGACAGATTGCCATGTCGTGAAATACACGCGCAACCGGTGATTTTTCACGCCTTCTGCATGCCCAGTTTGATCATTTGGTGGCGTAGGGAATGGCGGCTGATTTTCAGGGCGTCGGCCGTGTTCTGAATGTTGCCTTCATTCGCGGTCAGCGCCTTGGCTATCATGCCGCGCTGGAACTCGGCGGTAGCTTCCTGCAGGCCCTCCTCCGGCAGGATTTCCTGCTGCAAGGGGCTGGGCACAGTCGTCAGGCCGGCCCTGACCGTGCGCAGGATGCGGTCCGGCAGGTGTTTGGGCAGAACCACATTGTCGTCTTCGAGGATGAATATCCGCTCCAGCAGATTTTCGAGTTCGCGGACATTTCCCGGCCAAGGATATTTCAGAAAAATCTGTTCGGTCTCAGGGTCCAGTCCCTGGATTTTGCGGTTATATACAGTATTGTATTTCTTGATAAAAAACCGTGACAGAGCCAGCACGTCGTCCCCCCGGTCCCGAAGCGCCGGAAGGTTCAACGAAACGACCTGAAGCCGATAGTACAGGTCCTCGCGAAAGTGGCCCGACGCGACCTCGGACAGCAGTATCTTGTTGGTGGCCGCAATGAACCGGACGTCGACCGAGTTGG